>RFHC01000216.1 GCA_003696505.1 Deltaproteobacteria bacterium | reverse complement strand
GGGAAATAACGGTTCGGAACCCGGGAAACAGGTATTGAAAAAACCCGTAGTTCAATAAAGGCGGGGTGGGACCTGAGCAGGGTCGAAGGTGGAACCTGAGCGAAGTCGAAGGTTACCCGCTCCCGTCCCATTACTCGAGAAGTTCCGGGTAATACTTCCTCTTGAACTCCTGAACGACGAATTCCAGGTGCTCCCGCATGGCGGACTCTGCCTCGTCGGGGTCGCCGTTTTTGATGCCCCGGAAAATCTTCCGGTGGTGGTCCAGAATCTTCTCCTGTGCCTCCTTCCCCGTGAAGACCGTCTCCCGGTGAATCTTGATGGAATAGTAGATGAGGTTGTAAATGTTGTCGATGATGTGGAGGTAAATCCCGTTGTGGGTGGCGGAGGCGATTTCCAGGTGGTAGCGGAAGTCTGCCTTGTAGTTGATGACTCCCCGGAGGAGGTCCTTCTCCATCTCCTCCAGGTATTCCCGAATCGTTTCCACCTCCTGCTCCGTCCGGTTCTTCGCCGCTTCCCTCGCCGCCCACGCCTCCATGACGGCGCGAAGTTCTGCCAGCTCCAGGACCCTTCTCTTGTCCTGCTCGATGTAAAGTTCAATCGGCTTCTGAATGTCCTGTGCCGTCACGTTCTGGATGATGGACCCTCCCCCGTGGACAATCTGGATGATGCCCTTGGCTTCCAGTTGCTGGAGAGCCTCCCGCACGGACGTCCTGCTCACCCCCATCCTCTCGGCCAGGTCCCTTTCGGAGGGGAGCCTGTCCCCCACCTTGAGGACACCGTCGGCGATAAGCCCCATAATCTGCTTCGCCACCTTCTCCGAGACCTTTTCCACCCGTATGGGCTGGAAGAGGTCGTCTTTCATATTTCTTTGTCTGGTGGTCATACCAGCATCCTCGAAGAGCGTTATCGGAGAAAGATTAACACATAAATATCCTTTTGTATAGGGATATTACGGGACATCCCCCGACGCCCTCTCCTTGACAGGCGGTAAGCGTGAGGGTAATATTTTGGTCATACCAGTTGAATTCCCCTCAGCGGGGGAGGGAAAAGGGGTCTCATGGGGGAGAGAAAAGTCACCGTCTTCGTCACCTGCCTGGCGGATACCTTCCGCCCCGACGTTGCCGAGGCCGTCGTGACCGTCCTGGAGCGTTTCGGCGTCTCCGTGAAAGTCCCGGCGGGGCAGACCTGTTGCGGACAGCCTGCCTACAACGCCGGTTACCTGGATGAGGCGAAAAAGGCGGCCCTCCACTTCCTGGACGTTTTCGACGGAGATGACCCCATCGTCTGCCCCTCAGGGTCGTGCGCCTCCATGGTGAAGCACGGTTTTCTCCGCCTCTTCGAAGACGACCCGCAAAACAGGGAGAGGGCGGAGAAAACAGGCGAAAGGGTCTACGAGTTTACCCAGTTTCTCGTGAAGGTCCTCGGCGTGGATGGCTCCCGCTTTTCCGTTCCCGGAAAAGTTACCTACCACGCTTCCTGCCACACGACGCGCCACCTGGGAGTCCGGGACGAACCCCTTTCCATCCTTAAATCTTTGAAAGAGGGCGAGTTCGTCCCCATGCGGGACGCCGAGCAGTGCTGCGGTTTCGGGGGACTCTTCATGGCGAAACTGCCGGAAATATCCTGCGCCATCGCTGACGAGAAGGCGGAGTGCGTCGACGAGACGGGGGCGGACCTGGTCACGGGGTGTGACCTGGCCTGCCTCTTCAACATTCAGGACGCCCTCAGGAGGCGGGGGAGCAGGGTGAGGGTCGAACACATCGCGAGGGTGCTCGCGGGAGGTCTCGAGTGAAATCAGGGGGAGCCATACCTTTCCGGGAAAACGCGAAGCGGTCTCTCAGGGACCCGGACCTGAGGCGGGCGATGAGGGCGGCCGTGGGGACCTTCGGGTCGAAGAGGGAGAGCGCGGTCCAGTCCCTTCCGGGTTTCGAGGAATACCGGGAGAGAGCCGCAGAGACGAAAAGTAAGGTCATCGAGAACCTGGAGGAGTTCGTCAATCTCTTCCGGGAGAAGGCCCGGGAGAGGGGGGTCGTCGTCCACGACGCTCCTGATGCGGAGACCGCAAGGAAGATTGTGGGAGACCTCTTCCGGGAGAGGGGCGTCCGCCTCGCCGTGAAGAGCAAGTCGATGGTGACGGAGGAGATTCACCTGAACGAGCACCTGGAGAAGATGGGAATCGAGGTGCTCGAGACGGACCTGGGAGAGTACATCGTTCAGCTGGCGAAGGAGAGCCCATCGCACATCATCGTCCCCGCCATCCACCGGGACAGGAAGCAGGTGGCGAAGCTCTTCTCGGAGAAACTCGGCGTGCCCTACACAGAGGACGTGGAGGAGCTGACGAAGGTTGCCCGCAGGACCCTGAGGGAGAAGTTTCTCGCCGCCGACGCCGGAATTTCCGGTGCCAACTTCCTCATAGCTCAAACGGGTTCCGTCGCGATTTTCACGAACGAGGGGAACGGGAGGATGGTGACGACGGTGCCGAAACTTCACGTCGTCGTCACCTCTGTCGAGAAAGTTATCCCCTCTCTCGAGGATCTGGCTCTCTTTTCCCGCCTCCTGCCCCGCTCCGCTACCGGTCAGGTCATGTCGAGTTACCTCTCCCTCATCACCGGTCCCCGCAGGGAGGGTGAAGGGACGGGGGCGGAAGAAGTTCACCTGGTCCTTCTGGACAACGGCAGGAGGGACATCGCGAGGAGCGACTACCGGGACATCCTCCGCTGCATCCGTTGCGGTGCCTGCATGAACGTCTGCCCCGTGTACCGCGTCGTGGGAGGACACGCCTACGGGAGCACCTATCCGGGCCCCATGGGCATCGTCCTCACCTCTGCCCTTCAGGGGCTCGAAAAGTCTCACCCGATAGTGGACGGGTCGACCCTGTGTGGCGCCTGCGCGGAAGTCTGTCCCGTGAAGATTCCCCTGGTGGACCTCATCCTCGCGCTGAGGCGGGAGAAGGTGAGGAGGGGGCTCACCCCGGCGCTTGAGCGGGCAGGGATGAGGGCATTCGGAAAGGCAGCGTCGGTCCCGCAGATTTTCTCTGCTTACCAGCAGTACGCGCATTCCATCTGGCCGCTGGCGAAGATTTTCGGCTCTCCGGCGGGGAAGAAGTTTCCCCGGCCGGAGAGGAAGTCTTTCGTGAAGAGGGTGAGGGATGCGGGAGAGGATTGAGAGATTTGCCGGGAGAGTCCGGGACGCGGGCGGAAGCGTTCATGGTGTTCCGGACGAGGGGTCTCTCGCGCAGGTTTTGAGGGAAATCCTCCCCGAAGGTGCGGCCGTGTTCGTTCCGAAAGTGACGGACCTGGAGCGCGGGCTCTCTCTCGACTGGGTAAGGTCCGTCGAGGACCCGAAGGACGCTGCAGTTACCGTCGAGGAAGTGGAGTTCGGGATAGCGGAGACGGGGACAGTCGTCGTCACCGGCCGGGACGACCGGCCTGTCACGGGGAGCCTCCTCGCGGAGAGACACGTGGCCATTCTCCCGGAGGAGAGGGTCGTCGAGACGATGGAGGAAGTCTTCCGAACGCTCGGGGAAGACCCGCCGGCAAACGTCACCTTCATAACGGGGCCTTCCCGGACGGCGGACATCGAACTGACCCTCACCATCGGCGTGCACGGTCCCTCTGCTCTCGATGTCGTGCTGGTAGGAGAAAACTCCGCCGCCATCAGCGGCTTGGGAAATATGGGGGAAAAGGGTGAGGAAAGGGTGAGCAAAGGAGAAAAATACACGCAGGAGGAGGTGTCACATGAAGATGAGAAGTAAGGTGAAATGGGTTGCGCTTCTCGTGATTGCCCTGTTCCTCGTTTCGGGGGCAGTGGCCCAGGCGAAGGAGAAGAGGATTCTCCTCAAGGTGCCGGTCGCTTTCTCCACAGTCCTTCCCGGCCTGGGCGACTCGATTCTCTACGTGGCGGACAGAATCGAGACGGTGAGCGGCGGGACTCTGAAGATGAAAGTTTACGAGCCGGGGAAACTGGTCCCTCCCTTCGAGATTCTCGACGCCGTCTCAACGGGGAAGGTGAACGCGGGCTACGCAGCTGCAGGTTACTGGGCAGGAAAGATTCCCGCCTCGCCCTTCTTCACGGCGGTGCCCT
Organism: Deltaproteobacteria bacterium; assembly: GCA_003696505.1. Lineage (GTDB taxonomy): Bacteria > Desulfobacterota > Deferrimicrobia > J040 > J040 > J040. The sequence continues at coordinate 8,048 of RFHC01000216.1, read as the reverse complement.
TCGGCCCTGAAGCGGGTGAGTTCATGGCCTGGCTCTACTACGGCAACGGGATGAAGCTCTACCAGGAGATGTACGACCGGTACGGCTACAACGTGAAAGTCTTCCCCCTCTGCATCCTTGCTCCCGAGACGGCAGGATGGTTCAAGAAACCGATAAATTCCGTGGAGGACCTGAAGGGTCTGAGAATCCGCTTCTTCGGCCTCGGCGGGAAGGTGATGCAGAAACTGGGGGCATCGGTGAGCCTCCTGCCGGGCGGGGAGATATTCCCGGCTCTGGAGAAAGGCGCCCTCGACGCGACGGAGTTCTCCATGCCTGCCATCGACGAACGCCTCGGTTTCTACAAGGTCGCCAAGTACAACTACTTCCCCGGATGGCACCAGCAGGCGACCGTCCTTGAACTCCTCATCAACAAGGACGTCTGGAATTCGATGAGCAAGCGTCAGCAGATGGTCATCGACGTCCTCTGCAAGGCGAGCATGGCCGACTCCTTCGCCCACACCGAAGCGATTCAGGGGAAAGTCATCAGGGAAAACGAGGAAAAGCGGGGCGTCAAGAACATGTACTGGTCCGACGAGATGCTCAAAGCCTTCAAGAAGGCCTGGCTCGAAGTGGTGGACGAGATGGTGAAGAAGGACGAGTTCTTCAAGAAGGTGTGGGAGGACTTCCAGGCCTTCGACAAGGACTACCAGTACTGGGAAAAGTACGGATTCCTTCCGAGGCGGTAGGATAAAATCGTAAAATGGTCCATCCCGCGGGGGAGGCCTGACCCGGACCTCCCCCGGGAGGGATGAGAGCGCTGTGAGAGGGGGAATTCTCTATGTCCGAAGAAAAGGTTGAAGGGCGCGCGGATGTCGAGGAGGAGGTGGTCCCGAAAATCTGCCTCGTCCTCGACGGCTGGGTGAAGAAAATCGGCGAGTGGGCGTCCTGGTTAAACGGCATTCTCGTCATCGTCATCATCGTCCAGGTTGTCCTCCGTTACGTCTTCGGGAGGGGGCTCGTCTCCCTGGAAGAACTGGAGTGGCACCTCTACGCCGTCGGAATCATGCTCGGTCTCTCCTACTGCCTCACGACGGATTCACACATCCGCCTCGACATCTTTCACGTCAATTTTTCCCGCCGGACGAAGGAAGTCGTCGAGGTCCTGGGAATCCTTTTTCTCGTCCTTCCCTTCGCCTTCATCGTTTTTGCCCACAGCCTCGATTTCGTCTACGAGTCAATCCGGGTGAACGAGCACTCCGACGCTCCTTTAGGGCTTCCTTTCAGGTGGATTATCAAGTCCTTCATCCCCATCGGGTTCGGGCTTCTCATGGTTGCGGGGCTTTCCCGCGCGATACGGGGTGTGGCCTACCTGGTCGGGGCCAGGAGGAGGTCGTAAATGGACGCCAACACGATTCTCGTCATCCTCATGTTCGTCACCTTCATCTCTCTCCTCTTCACGGGGTTTCCCATCGCCTTCGTCCTCGGCGGGACGGCGATGATATTTACCCTCGTCGGTTACCTGTCCGATATGTTCTTCGGCACCTGGACGGGCCTCGACTACCTGACAGTGGGAATCGTCGTCAACCGGATATACAACCTCATGGACAACTGGGTCCTCGTGGCCGTTCCCATGTTCATCTTCATGGGGCTCATGCTCGACCACTCGGGCATCGCCGAGAGGATGATGCAGTCGATGCAGGAACTCTTCGGACGGGTCAGGGGCGGGCTCGCCGTGACCGTCACGGTCATCGGAATCATCCTGGCAGCGTCGACGGGGATAATCGGCGCCTCCGTCGTCCTTCTGGGACTCCTCTCCCTCCCCGTCATGCTCAAGCAGGGCTACAGCAAACCGCTCGCGCTCGGGACGGTCTGCGGGGCCGGGACGCTGGGGATTCTCATTCCGCCGAGCATCATGCTCGTCATCATGGCGGACCGCCTCGGACTCGCCGTGGGCGACCTCTTCATGGGAGCCGTTTTCCCCGGGCTCATTCTCGGCTTCCTCTACATCGCTTTCATCCTCATCTACGCGTACATCAAGCCCGACGTGGCGCCCCTTCCCGCGGACAGGAGGCCCCTTGAGTGGCGCGTCGTGCTGGAGGTCTTCAAGACGATAATCCCTCCTGCCTGCCTCATCGTGGCGGTGCTCGGCTCCATCTTCGCCGGGATCTGCACCCCCACCGAGGCGAGCGGCGTGGGAGCGCTCGGAGCGTCTCTCCTGGCGCTCTGGAACAGGAGGCTCTCCTTCCCCGTCATCAAGGAGGTCATGTACAACACTTTTAAAATTACGGGATATATCTTCGGGATTTTCTTCGGCGCCACCGCCTTCGCCCTCGTCCTGAGGAGCCTGGGAGGCGATGAGGTCATCTCCGCCGCTCTGACGAGCCTTCCCCTCGGTCCCTACGGAATCGTGGGCTTCATTCTCTTCGTCATCTTCATCCTCGGGTTCTTCCTCGACTGGATTGAGATAACCCTCATCATCCTCCCCCTCATCGGCCCCATCATCCAGAAGGTGGGTATTCACGTCAACGGCTACGGCGTGGTGGAAAACCCGGAACTGGTCTGGTTCTGCGTCCTTGTGGCCGTGGCGCTTCAAACCTCCTTCCTCACCCCGCCCGTCGGGTTTGCCATTTTCTACCTCAAGGGGGTCGCGCCCCCGGAAGTGAAGCTTATAGACATCTACAAGGGAATCGTCCCCTTCGTCATCCTTCAGCTCATCGGCCTCGTCCTCGTCCTCTTCTTCCCCCAGCTCGTCGTCTGGCTGCCCGCGGTGGCGTACCGCTGAGGAGGAGTGTATGAAGAGAGGATACAGGGACCTTCTCGGTTCCCTCTCCCGGTCAATCCCCCGCGAGAGGCTCATCACCGACGAGGTGAGGAGGTTTGCCTTCGGGACGGATGCCAGTTTTTACCGCCTCGTCCCGGAACTCGTCGTCATCGCCGAGGGGGAGGAGGAAGTTCGGAGCGTGCTGAGGGAGTGCCGGGAGAGGAAAATCCCGGTCACGTTCCGCGCCGCCGGGACGAGCCTTTCGGGGCAGGCGATATCCGACTCCGTCCTCCTCGTCCTCGGGAAGAGCTGGAACGGGTACGAGATTGCCGACGACGGGGCCTGGATACGGCTGCAGCCGGGGGTTATCGGTGCCCACGCAAACCGGTATCTGGCTCCTCTTCAGAAAAAAATCGGTCCTGACCCCGCCTCCATAAACGCCGCGATGGTCGGCGGAATTGCGGCGAACAACGCGAGCGGAATGTGCTGCGGCACGGCGCAGAACAGCTACCGGACCCTCAAGAGCATCCGCGTCGTTTTCCCCGACGGGACGGTGCTCGACACGAAGGACCCCGATTCCGTGGGGGAGTTTCGGGAGAGGAGGGGAGACTTCCTGGAGAGGATATCGGACCTCTCCCGCCGTGTGAAGGAGAACGGGGAACTTGCGGCGAGAATCAGGAAAAAGTACATGATGAAAAACACGACGGGATACAGCCTCAACGCCCTCGTCGACTTCGACGACCCCGTCGAAATCGTCGAGCACCTGATGGTGGGGTCCGAGGGGACCCTCGCTTTCATCTCCGAGGTGGTTTACCACACCGTTCCGGACCACCCCTTCAAGGCGACGAGCCTCATGCTCTTCCCCGACGTGGAGACGGCGTGTCGGGCCGTTCAGATTCTCCGTTCCTGTCCGGTGGACGCGGCGGAAATCATGGACCGGGCTTCCCTCCGCTCCGTGGAGGGGAAGGAGGGGATGCCCGACTACCTCTCAGACCTGGGGAAGGATGTGGCAGCCCTCCTGGTGGAAACCCGCTCTCCCACGCCTGAGGGGCTGAGGGAAAACGTGAATGCCATAAGGGATTCGCTCCGCCGCATCCCCACGGTGATGCCGCTGGATTTCACAGAGGACCCGGAAGAGTACGAAAAACTCTGGAACATCAGGAAAGGGCTTTTCCCCTCGGTGGGCGCTGTGAGGGAAGCGGGGACGACGGTCATCATCGAGGACATCGCCTTCCCCATCCCCCACCTGGCTGCCGCGACGGTGGAGCTGATGGAACTCTTCAAGAAGCACGGGTACCACGACGCCATCATCTTCGGTCACGCCCTGGAAGGGAACCTCCACTTCGTCTTCAGCCAGGACTTCAACATCCCGGAGGAAGTGGAGCGGTACGCCCGGTTCCTCGACGAGATGGCGAGGATGGTGGTTGAGCGCTACGACGGCTCTCTCAAGGCGGAGCACGGCACGGGGAGAAACATGGCACCCTTCGTCGAGCTGGAGTGGGGGAAAGAGGCGGTTTCGCTGATGAAGGTAATAAAGGAGGCTTTCGACCCGGAGGGCATTCTCAACCCGGGAGTTATCATCAACGAGGACCCGTCGTGTCACGTGAAGGCGATAAAGCCCCTTCCAAAAGCTCACGACCTCATCGACAGGTGTATCGAGTGCGGATTCTGCGAGGTCCGGTGCCCCTCTCGCCACCTGACGACGACCCCGCGGCACAGAATCACGCTCTTCCGGGAGATTTCCCGCTCTGCGGAGGGGGACAGGGAGAGGGAGAGGAAGTTCGCCCGGGCATTTCGCTACCTGGGGGACGAGACCTGCGCCGCCGACGGACTCTGCTCGCTCTCCTGCCCGGTGGGGATAAACACGGGAGACCTGGTGAAGCTTTACCGCTCCTGGAATCGGGGGAAGGTGGCGAAAGCCGTCGCGTCAGGTCTTGCCAGGAGAATGGACCTGACGACGGGACTCGCCCGGGGCGGGCTCTCCATAGGCGGCCTTCTCCTTCAGTCGGCGGGAGGAGACCGGGTCGAGAAACTCGTGAGAAAGTTCAGGTCCATGACGGGTGCGAAGGTCCCCCTCCTGGGGGAGTGGCTTCCCGGGCCGGCGCGTTTCCCCCGCCAATCAGGTAAAGGAGGGGGAAGGAAGGTCGTCTACTTCCCTTCCTGCGTCGCCAGGACCTTCGGGGGTCACAGGGGAGAGGGAATCTCCGGAAGCCTCCCCGTCCTGGCGCACTCTCTCCTGGAAAAGGCGGGATTCGAGGTGGTTTTCCCGAAGGGAGTGTCCCGACTCTGCTGCGGTCTCGCCTTTGAGTCGAAGGGATTCATCGAGGAAGGAGAGAGGCTTTTGAGAGAACTGGAGAGTGCTCTCCTCGAGGTTTCCTCGGGGGGAGAGTTGCCCATCCTTTTCGATACGAGCCCCTGTTTCCTCCGGGTGAAGGAAAAGGGAAGAAGAGACCTTCCCCTCTACGACCCCATCGAATTTTCTCTCCAGTTTCTCCTCCCGGGGCTCGAGGTGAGCGCGCGAAAAGGAGTCGTTGCCGTCCACCCCACCTGCTCGACGATTCGCGCGGGACTTCAGGGAAGACTGATACAGCTGGCGTCTCACTTCGCCGAAAGAGTCGTCGTGCCGGACCACGTGGAGTGCTGCGCCTTTGCGGGCGACAGGGGTTTCACCCACCCGGAGTTGAACGAGAGCGCCCTCTTTTTCCTGAAAGAGGGGATTCCGGAAGAGTGTTCTGAAGGGTACTCCACGAGCAGGACCTGCGAAATCGGGCTCACCCGGATATCGGGCATTCCTTACAGGTCCATCTTCGCTCTCGTGGACGAGTGCACCGCCCCGAAGGGAGGGAAAATTTAAACTCTTTTCCCTTCGACGAAATCCCTGATATCTTCCAGGTCTGCTTTTCTCGTGAAGAGGGGGGATTTCTCCCGAATGTAGGCGCCGCAGACGTCTTCGAAGGTCGGTTCTCCCTCTCTCCTGTAGAAGATACCCGTGTAGAGCGGGTCGTCGGAGAAACTGAGGGAGAGGGCTTTCAGTCTGTCTGAGGGGTCGTGTCCTTCCGGGAGGGGACGTGTGTGGTCCCGAAACCAGGAATAGGTGTTGAGTTTGTTGTAGGTGACGCAGGGCTGGAAGATGTCCACGAGGGAAAACCCCCTGTGGAGGATGGCTTCCTTCATCACCTCCTTCGCCTCTTCTGCGTGCCCCACGAAGACCCGCCCCACGAAGGTGGCGCCTGTGGCGATGGCGACGGCCAGGGGGTTGAAGGGAGTTTCCGAGACCCCGTGGACCTGGACGGGCGTTATGAATCCTTTCCGGCTCGTCGGCGAGGCCTGACCTTTCGTGAGCCCGTAGACCATGTTGTCGTGGACGAAGCAGGTGATGTCGGGGTTCTTCCTCATCGCGTGGAGGAAGTGGTTTCCCCCCTCGCCGTACATGTCTCCGTCCCCGCTCTCGACGATGACGGTGAGGTCGGGGTTCGAGGCTTTTATCCCCACGGCCGCTGGAATTGCCCTTCCGTGCAGCCCGTTGAAGACGTTTGCCTTCAGGTAATGGGGTGCTTTCGCCGCCTGGCCGATGCCGGAGACGAGGACCACCTCTTTCGGGTCTTTCCCCAGTTCCTGGAGGACCGACTTCACGAGGGAGAGAATGCCGAAGTTGCCGCAGCCGGGACACCAGGCGATATCTGCGCCGGGAAGGTCGTATCTGCCGTCGCCCCTGATCATCTGCCGCCTCCCTGAATTATTCCGTTCAGTTTCTCCGCGACTTCGTCGTAACCGAAGGGGAGCCCGTCCCACCTGAGGATTTTGTCGTGAGGGTCGAGACCCCACTCCCTCTTCAGGAGGGATCCGAACTGGCCCGATGCGTTCTGCTCGAGGAGGACGAGCCGGCGGGCTTTCCTCATGATTTCTCCCCCCAAGGGGTGAAGGGGGTAAACCTGGGAGAAGTGGAGGGAGGCGATTCCGCCCGTCCCCAGGGAATCGATGGCCTCGCGGACGGCCCACTTCGTGGAGCCCCAGTGGACGACGAGGGTCTCGAAGTCCGGATCTCCCGAGAGGGAAGGAGGAACCGACTCTGCCTCCAGCCCTTCCCTTTTTCTCAGCCGCTTTTCCACCATTCTGACACGGAGGGTAAGGTCTTCCGTGATGTGCCCCTCCTCGTCGTGTTCGTCGCTGTCGACGACGACGAGCCCCTTTCCCCACCCGGGGATGCCGAGGGGAGAAACTCCCGTATCTGTAATCGCGTAGCGCCGGTAAGTCTCGTCCGTCTCCCGGATGAAGCGGGGAGGAGTTTCCTCGAGGGGGACCTGCGTGAGGTCGTATATCGTGTCCACGAAGAACTGGTCCGTGAGAACGATGACGGGGACCTGATACTTCTCGGCGAGGAAAAAGGCCCTCCGGGTCAGGCTCACCCCCTCTTCGATGTCTCCCGGCGCCAGGATGACCCTCGGGAATTCCCCGTGCCCCCCGTGAAGGGCGAGGAGGAGGTCCTCCTGGGCGGTCCTCGTGGGAAGTCCCGTCCCCGGTCCCGGCCTCTGTGCCAGGTGGACGACGACAGGAATTTCGCCTATCCCCGCGAGACTGATGCCCTCCGTCATGAGGTCGAATCCTCCGCCGGAGGTGGTCACCATTGCCCGCGCGCCGGCATAGGAAGCTCCGAGGGCCGTGTTTATTGCGCTTATCTCATCCTCTACCTGCGTCACCAGGAGGCCGAATCTGTCTGCTGCCCCGGAGAGGCCGGTGAGGACTCCCGTCGAAGGTGACATGGGGTAAGAGGAGAGGAAAGTGCACCCTCCCTGGAGTGCGCCGATAACGACGGCGTCCGTCCCGTTCATGATGAGGGGTTTCCCCGCCTTTCTCCTTCCCACCGTCGGGACCTTTCCCCCCTTCACGAGGGAGAGCCCCAGGTCGCAGCCTCTCCAGAGGGCTTCGAGGTTTGCTCTCACCGTCTCTTCCCCTTTCGGGGCGAAGATTTGCCGCACCTGCTTTTCAAGGATTTCCCTTTCCAGGTCAAAGATGCAGGCGATGACCCCTGTGGCCACGATGTTTGCCCGGTCCTGTCTCCCCCCTTCTCCCGCCGTCGAGAGGGGGACGCAGAGGTTTGCCGAGCAGTCCACGTGGGTAAAAGCTTCGTCTTCCTCGCCGATGATGACGGTATCCGGGGTGACCCGGTCCAGCTGGCGTTTCGCGGCTTCTCCTTTCAGGGGGACGAGGATGTCGATTCTCGTGGCGTGAGAACGGACAGGCCGGGTGGAGACGCGAATCGTCGTGGAGTTGGCGCCTCCCCGGATGCGTGACATGTACTCCCTGGTGG
>RFHC01000215.1 GCA_003696505.1 Deltaproteobacteria bacterium | reverse complement strand
GTCCTGGAAAGACCGGGTGTGGCTGCGGGAGTGACGACGGCAGATTGTGTCCCCGTCATCCTCTCTCTGTCGCGGGGACTTCCCGGTGCGGTCCTCCACGCCGGCTGGAGAGGTATCGTAAAGGGAATCATCCGGGAGGGGGTTGCGAAACTCCTTACCCTGTCCGCTGCGCCGGCCGGGGAGGTGGTGGCGGCGCTCGGTCCCGCAATCGGGCCGTGCTGTTACGCCGTGGGCGAGGAGGTTCTCGAAATTTTCCGCGAGAGGTGGCCTGCATCGGCATTCGTCGACGAGGGGGGGAGGGGGAGAGTGGACCTGAGGAAGGCCGTCTTTCAGGAACTCGTCGAAATTGGGGTTCCTCCGGAATCGGTCGACGTGAGCGGGGAGTGTACCTGCTGCGGAAAAGGATACTTCAGTTATCGGAGGGACAGGAATGAGACGAGGAGGCAGGTTTCCCTCCTTTACTACGTCGAGATGTGAGGCGGGGAACCATATTTTTCTTGACTTTTGGGGGAAGGAAACCGAAAATATCCATGTATCGGAAAGACCCTCCGAGGACTTCCAAAATCTCTCAGGTGCAGGGATAGGGCTCTCAAAATAGTATTCTTCTCATACAATTCATTGAAAACGAGGGGAAATCCATGAATTTGAAAGACCTCAAGAAAATGCGTATCAGTGAACTGACCGAGATTGCGCGCCAGCTCAACATCGAGGGTGCGGCAGGACTGAAAAAGCAGGAACTCATCTACGCCATCCTTCAGGCGACCCAGGCTACGGAAGACGATGAGGTTGCCGTCCTGGGAGAGGGCGTCCTGGAGGTTCTTCCCGACGGATACGGATTCCTCCGGTCCCCGGACTCGAATTACCTCCCCGGTCCGGATGACATTTACGTTTCCCCTTCCCAGATAAGGCGCTTCGGTCTCAGGACGGGGGACACGATAACGGGGCAGATTCGCGCTCCCAAGGGGGACGAGAAGTACTTTGCCCTCCTCAAAGTGGAAAAGATAAACCACGAAGAGCCGGAGGTGGCGCGGGAGAAAATCATCTTCGACAACCTGACGCCCCTCTATCCGATGGAAAAATTCAACCTCGAATATGACCCGGAGAATATCTCCACGAGAATCATCGACCTGATTGCCCCCATCGGGAAGGGTCAGAGGGCTCTCATCACGGCGCCCCCGCGAGCGGGGAAAACGATACTTCTTCAGAACATCGCCAACGCTCTGACCCACAACCACCCGGAAATCGTCCTCATCGTCCTCCTCATCGACGAGCGCCCGGAAGAGGTGACGGACATGCAGAGGTCCGTCCGCGGCGAGGTCATCAGTTCGACTTTCGACGAGCCTGCCTCCCGCCACGTGCAGGTCGCGGAGATGGTCATCGAGAAGGCAAAAAGACTTGTTGAGCATAAAAAGGACGTGGTCATCCTCCTGGACAGCATCACCCGCCTCGCGAGGGCATACAACGCCATCGTTCCTCCCTCGGGCAAGGTCCTCTCCGGCGGAGTTGACGCCAACGCGCTGCAGAAACCGAAGAGGTTTTTCGGCGCTGCCCGGAATACAGAAGAGGGCGGGTCCCTCACCATCATTGCCACTGCCCTCATCGAAACCGGGTCGCGCATGGATGAGGTCATCTTCGAAGAGTTCAAGGGAACGGGCAACATGGAGCTCGTCCTCGACAGAAAAATAGCCGAGAAGAGGATATTCCCCGCCATCGACATCAACAAGTCCGGGACGAGAAAGGAAGAGCTCCTCCTGGACAAGAACACCCTCAACAAGGTCTGGATACTCAGGAAATTCCTCTCGCCCCTCTCGCCTGCGGAGGCGATGGAGTTCCTCGTGGACAAAATCAGCAAGACGAAGACGAACAAAGAATTCCTCGAATCGATGAATCAATAAACGGGACACTGGAGGAGAGTGATGAAAAAAGGAATCCACCCCGAGTACAAGAAATCCGTCGTCATCTGCGCCTGCGGAAACACCTTCGAAACGGAATCGGTGCTGCCGGAGATCCGCGTGGCTATCTGTTCCAACTGTCATCCCTTTTTCACGGGGAAACAGAAGATTGTGGACACCGCCGGGCGCGTGGAGAAGTTCTACAGGAAATACGGGATGAAACCGGAGGAGAAGTGACCTCCCCGGCATGCGCGTTGAACTCCTCAAATACACTGAGGAACCGGAAAAAGTCGTCGCCCTTGCCGCCCGCCTCTGCTATTCCCGCTCAGGAATAGAGGACCTGGAGGACCAGCTCGACGGGGAGAGGGTCCGGTCTCTCGTCGAGAAGATTATCTCCCTGGGTCACCATTCCGTCCTGGAGCACGCCTCTTTTACCTTCGGGATAGAGGGGATATCACGGGCCGCATCGCACCAGCTCGTGAGGCACAGGATTGCTTCATACTCCCAGCAGAGTCAGCGGTACGTCCGTTACGACAGGGTCGACGTGGTCACTCCTCCCTCCATCGCGTCTGACGGGGAGGCTCTGGAAAAGTTCGAGTCCCTCGTGGAGGAGATTTCCCGCCTCTACCGCTGGATGCTCGAGAGGGGAATTCCGGCAGAGGATGCCCGGTACATTCTCCCGAACGCGACGGAGACGAAAATCATCGTGACGATGAACGCCCGGGAACTGAACCACTTCTTTACCCTGAGGTGCTGCCGGAGAGCCCAGTGGGAGATAAGGGCTCTCGCGATGGAAATGCTCCGCATCGTCCGGAGAGTGGCTCCCACCATCTTTTCCCGGTCCGGGCCCGGGTGCATCAGGGGAGGGTGCACCGAGGGCGAATACACCTGCGGGAAACCGGAGGAAGTGAGAAAGGAGATCGGGGAACTTCGATGAGAGAGGGAGAGTTCGTTCTCGGCGGACAGGCAGTCATCGAGGGCGTGATGATGAAAGGGGAGAAGGAGTTTGCAGTGGCCGTGCGCGGTCCTTCGGGGGAAATAGTGGCGGAGGTTTTTCCCATAACGCAGGGGAGGTTAAGGTCTCTCTTCGGGAAGGCCTTTCTCCTCCGCGGGGTGGTCACCCTTGTCACAATGCTCTCCATCGGCGTGAAGGCTCTCTCCTTTTCTGCCAGGATTGCCATGGAGGAAGAGGAGGAGGAAGTGCCGTCGTGGGTCATGCCCCTTACTGTGGCGGGGGCTCTCCTCCTCGGCGTGGGGCTCTTCTTCGTCCTCCCCTACGGGGCCGGTGTGCTCTTCTCGTCTCTGACGGGGTTTGAGGTGGGGAGTCTCTCCTTCAACCTTTTCGAGGGGGTCCTCCGGGCGATTGTTTTTCTCCTCTACCTCTGGTCCATAACCCTTTTCCCCGACGTGAGGAGGGTTTTCCAGTACCACGGCGCCGAGCACAAGGTCGTAAACGCCTGGGAGTCGGGGAGTCCCCTCACCACCGACGAGGTGATGAAGCACTCGCGCTTCCACCCGCGCTGCGGGACTTCATTTATCTTCTTCGTCCTCCTGGTGAGCATCCTCGTTTTTTCCCTCATTCCCTCTCACTACTCGCTCCTCGCGAAGGGAGGGCTGAGAATACTCCTCCTGCCGGTCGTAGCGGGAATTTCCTATGAGATAATAAGAATGAGCGGGAAGAGGCGGGAATCGTCCCTTTTTCGGGCCGTTGCCGCTCCGGGGATGTTCTTCCAGAGGTTTACCACCTTCGAGCCTGAGCCCGACATGGTGGAGGTTGCTCTCGAATCGTTCAGAAAGATTTCGCCGGAAGGGGAAAAGCCTGAAAATGCTTTCGAAGCTTGAGTCCATACTGGAGAAGGAAGAGGAACTCCAGCGGAAGCTCTCCGACCCGGAAGTCCTCTCAGACCCCCGCCTTTTCCGTGACCTCTCCCGGCAGTTCGCGGAAATCAGCGAGATTGCCTCGCTTTACAGAGAGTACAGGAAGACCCTCCAGGAACTCAGGGACGCGAAGGAGATGCTCCTCGGCGAAGACGACGATGAAATGAGGGAACTCATCAAGGAAGACATCGGAAGGCTGGAGAGAAAAAAAGAGGAAGAGGAGAAGAGGCTCAAGCTCCTCCTCCTGCCCCGCGACCCTAACGACGAGAAAAACATCATCCTCGAGATACGCGCAGGCGCGGGGGGAGAGGAGGCATCTCTCTTCGCGGCGGACCTCTTCCGGATGTACTCCATGTTTGCGGAGAAAAGGGGGTTCCGCATCGAGGTGCTCAGCTCCCACCAGACCGGCCTGGGGGGGTTGAAGGAGGTGGTTGCCCTCATCTCGGGGAAGGGGGCTTACAGCCTCTTCAAGTACGAGAGCGGAGTGCACAGAGTTCAGAGGATTCCGGAGACCGAGGCGGGAGGCCGGATACACACCTCTACGGCGACGGTGGCCGTCCTCCCCGAAGCCGAGGAGATTGACGTGGAGATAAATCCCGACGACCTGAAAATAGAAGTGATGAGGGCTTCGGGACCTGGCGGGCAGTCGGTGAACACGACGGATTCCGCTGTACGGATAACCCACGTCCCGACGGGGATATCCGTGCACTGTCAGGACGAGAAGTCCCAGCACAAAAACAGAGCGAAGGCGATGAAGATTCTCCGGGCGAGGCTCTACGAGCTGGAGAGGAAGAAGCAGATGGAGGAGCGGTCCCAGATGAGGCGCTCCCAGGTGGGAACGGGCGACAGGAGCGAGAGGATAAGGACCTATAATTTCCCGCAGAATCGGGTGACGGACCACAGGATAGGGCTGACGCTCTACACCCTGGAGAATGTCATGGACGGCGACCTTGATGAAATCGTCGAGGCTCTCATCACCCATTACCAGACGGAAGCCCTCAAAGAGGCGGGAGAGAAGTCGTGACGGGTCGTGACGTCATCCGCAGCGTGGAGAGGAGGCTCATTTCCGCGGGGATAGAGAACGCCCGGTGGGAAGCCGAGGTAATCGTTTCCTCACTGGCGGGAGTCCCTTCCTGGAAGGTTTACGGGGGGGAAATTCCGACCGGACAGGTGATGCCCCTCCTCGACGAGGTGGTTTCCCGGAGGGAGATGCGGGAGCCTCTCCAGCTGATTCTCGGCCGGTGGGACTTCATGGGCAGGGAATTCCTGGTGAGGGAGGGGGTCTTCATTCCCCGACCGGAGACGGAAATCCTCGTGGAAGAGGCGCTCCTCCTCCTTTCCGATACGGAGAGGCCTCACCTCTCCGGGCTCGAGGTGGGAGTGGGAACGGGGGTCATTTCCGTCTCCCTCCTCGCGGAGATCCCCGGTTTGACGATGAGGGGAATTGACGTCTCGGAGAAGGCTCTCGCCCTGACGGAGGAGAATGCCCGTCGCCACGGCGTTCAAGGGAGGCTCTTTCTCGAGAGGAGAGACGCCCGCTCCGTGAGGGGGACCTTCGACTTCATCGTTTCCAATCCGCCCTACGTTCCCGAGGGAGAGTGGGAGAACCTCATGCCCGAGGTGAGGAATCACGACCCCAGGGAGGCTCTCGTTGGGGGAACGGACGGGCTCGACGTTATCAGGGAGCTCCTGGACAGGGCCGCTGACCTTCTCGCCCCGGGAGGGTTTCTCGTCTTTGAATTCGGGGACGAACAGAAAGACGCCGTCGTCTCGGAGGTAGCCAGGAGGGAGTGGCTCTCCCTTTCCCACGTGAGAAAGGACCTTTCAGGGAAACCGAGAGTGGCCGTCGTGAGGAAGAGAACATGACCCGGGGGGGCGTCTTTCTCATCCGGGGAGGAAGGAGGCTCGAGGGGAGGATTGCCCCCGGGGGTGCCAAAAACGCTATTCTCCCCATAATGGCCGCGTCCGTCCTCACGGATGAAACCGTCAGCATCGAGAACGTTCCCCGCCTCCTTGACGTGGAGGTCTTCTCAGAAATCGTCCGCGAACTCGGCGGGAAGGTGGTCCGGGAAAACGGGAGGGTCACCATCCAGGGAGGGACGCTCAGGGAGACGACCGTTCCTTTTGAGCTGGCTCAGAAGATACGCGCGTCGGTCCTCCTCATGGGGCCCATCCTTGCCCGGTTCGGGAGAGTCGAAGTCCCTGTCCCTGGAGGGTGCGACATCGGCGACAGGCCCATAGACCAGCACCTGAAAGCATTCGAATCGATGGGGGCGAAGGTGGAGAGGGTCCACGGTCAGTGGGTTCTCTCGTGCAGGAAGCTCAAAGGAGCACGGGTCGACTTCGACGTGAGGACCGTTACGGGCACGGAAAACGTCCTCATGGCCGCTGTCCTGGCGGAGGGCACGACGGTCATCACCAACGCGGCCATGGAACCGGAAGTAGTGGACCTGGCAAGGTGTCTGAAGGAGATGGGAGCGGCAATAGAGGGAGAGGGAACGCCCGTCATCACCGTCGAGGGGGTCAATTCGCTGAAGGGGGTTTCCCACACCGTGTTGCCTGACAGGATAGAGGCGGCGACTCTTCTCCTGGCCGGCGTCATAACCGGAGGGAGCGTCTTCGTCGAGGGAGTCCGTCCGGAACTCATGGAAGCGGTTCTCGACAAGGTGGACCAGGCGGGAGCAGTCGTGACGGTGAACGACGGTGGCGTCGGGGCAGCTGCAACAGGCCGGTTGAAGAGCGTCAACGTCTCCACCTCTCCCTTCCCGGGATTCCCGACAGACGTCCAGGCTCAGTTCATGGCGTGCATGTGCATCGCCGACTCGGTGTCCACGATAGAGGAGAACATCTTTGAAAATCGATTCCGCCACGTGGCAGAACTCCGCAGGCTGGGGGCGGACATAACCGTTTCCGGCAGAGTTGCAGTAGTCAGGGGCGTCGAAAGGCTCCAGGGGGCACCCGTGACGGCAACGGACCTCAGGGCGTCGGCGGGTCTCGTCCTGGCGGGCCTGGTTGCTGAGGGGGAGACGGAGGTGCGGGAGATTGTCCATCTCGACCGGGGTTATGAAAGCCTGGAAGAGAAGCTGAACGCCCTGGGCGCAGAGATAATGAGAGTGGAGGGGGAGAAAATTGAGAATCCTGCGTGAAGGGACGAAGGCGTGGAAGGATGAACTTTCCCGGTGCGCCGGGAGAGGGTACACCTCGTCGAAGGAAGTGAGGGAAATCGTCGCCCAGATCATCGAACTCGTCCGGGTCAGGGGCGACGACGCTCTCTTCGAGCTGACGAAGAAGTTTGACCGCTTCGACCCGGCGAAGGAGGGATTCGTCATCGGGAGGGAAAAGATGGAGGAGGCCTTCGACAGGCTTCCCCCTTCGGTGAGAAAGGTCCTCCTCCGGATGGCGGAAAGGATAGAGGATTTTCACTCTCGCCAGCTTGAGAGAAACCTCGTCGTCTTCAACGACGCCGGGGCGTCCCTCTCGCTCATGGTGGCTCCGGTTGAGAAGGCGGGAATATACGCGCCCGGCGGAAAAGCCGCGTACCCGTCAACGGTGCTGATGAACGGAATCCCGGCGAAAGTGGCCGGGGTGAAGGAGGTTTACGCTGCCGTGCCCACACCTGAGGGCGTCGTGAGGGACGAGGTCCTGGCAGCCTGCTTCCTGGCCGGGGTGGAAAAGCTCTTCCGCGTCGGAGGAGCGCAGGCGATAGCGGCATTCGCTTTCGGGACGGAAACGGTCCCCCGCGTCGATGTCATCGCGGGACCGGGGAATCAGTTCGTCACGGAGGCGAAAAAACAGCTCTTCGGACTCGTCGGTATAGACATGCTGGCAGGTCCCTCTGAGCTCGTCGTCATCGCGGACAGCTCGGCGGACCCACACCTGGCAGCCTACGATCTTGTTTCACAGGCGGAGCACGGAGAGGACGCTTTCGTTTCCCTCGTGACGGATTCGGAGGAGGTCGCCCGAAATGTGGCGGCTCAGGTGGACGAAATCGCCTCGCGGGAGAAGAGGAAGGAAATCCTCGCCCGGTCCCTCGAAAATGCTCCCGCCTTCGTCTGCCGCTCAATGGAGCGTGCCGTTGAAGTGGTCAACCTCCTTGCGCCGGAGCACCTCTCCGTCCAGACGGAAGAGCCGGTCCGGTACCTTCCCCTCCTGAAGAATGCCGGGACCATCTTTATCGGGCCCTGGTCTCCCGTTGCCGTGGGAGATTACATTGCGGGGATAAACCACACCCTCCCGACGGGCGGGTCTGCCCGCTTCTTCTCGCCCCTCGGAGTTTATCACTTCCTCAAGCGGTATAATGTTGTCCATTACGGGAGGGAGTCTCTGAGAGAAGACGTTCAGGATGTTGCGCGTATCGCGAAGCGCGAGGGCCTTTCGGCCCACGGAAACGCAGCGGCTGCCCGCTTCAGGAAAAAGGAAGGGGGAGGAGGATGAAAAGAAGCGCCAAGGACGAACGGAAGACGAAAGAGACGGAGGTCTTCGTCGAGCTCGCCGTTGACGGAGAGGGAACTTACTCCGTGGAGACGGGTATACCCTTCTTCAATCACATGCTCGAACTCTTCGCAAAGCACGGGCTTTTCGACCTGACCGTCAGGGGGAAGGGCGACATCGACGTCGATTATCATCACCTGGTGGAGGACACGGGAATCGTCCTGGGAAAAGTCCTCCGGGAAGCTCTGGGAGATATGAAGGGAATCCGGAGGTACGGCTTTGCGGCAGTCCCCATGATAGACGCCCTCGCCGAGGTAGCCGTCGACGTGAGCAACAGACCCCACCTCGTTTTCCGCTGTCAGGTGCAGACAGAGAAGGTGGGGCTCTTTGATACGGAACTGGTGGAGGAGTTTCTCCGTGCCTTCTCCCAGTCCTCCGGTATCTGCATCCACGTGAACGTCCCTTACGGGTCCAACTCCCACCACACCATAGAGGCGATTTTCAAGGCTCTCGCCCGGGCGCTCGACGACGCCACCAGGCTCGACGAGAGGAGAAAGGACCTTCCCACGACGAAAGGAGTGTTCTGAATGAAAAATTCCCCTGTCGTTGGCATCGTCGATTACGGCATGGGGAACCTCATGAGCGTCTCGAAGGCGTTTGAATCGCTCGGGGCTCTTCCCCTCGTTTCCGGAGAACCGGATGAATTGATGAGGGCGGAAGGGCTCGTCCTTCCGGGAGTGGGGGCGTTTCACGACTGCGTTGCAAACCTGAAGAGGAATTCTCTGGACGAGTTTGTCGTTTCCTGGATTCGTGAGGGGAAACCCTTCCTCGGCATCTGCCTGGGGCTTCAGGTCCTCTTCACGAAGAGTTACGAGTTCGGAGAGCACGAGGGCCTGGGAATCATCAGGGGAACAGTGAAGAGGTTTCCCGAGGGGTTCATCGAGTACGAGGTGGCGGGGAAAAAGGTGAAGGAAAAGTTGAAAATCCCGCACATGGGGTGGAACAGCGTCAGGTACCCCGAGGGGTCGCCCTTCTTTTCGGGCATCCCCCAGGATTCCTACTTCTACTTCGTCCACTCCTACTACGTGGACCCTGAGGACAACGGGGTCAGGAGTGCCCGGACGAACTACGGGATAGAATTCGTCTCGGCCGTGGAAAAGGGGAACATCGTTGCGGTCCAGTTCCATCCGGAGAAGTCGCAGAAGGTGGGTATTCAGTTCCTGAAAAATTTCCTCCAGTTCATGACCAGGACGTGAGGAGGCGGAAATGGAATTTCGCGTGATTCCGGCTATCGATATTCTCGACGGGAAGTGCGTCCGTCTCACCCGGGGGAAGCGGGAGGAGATGACGGTATTCTCCGAAGAGCCCGTTCTCGTCGCGAGGCGCTGGGAGCAGGACGGCGCGTCCATCATCCACGTGGTCGACCTTGACGGTGCCTTCAGCGGAGAGCCGAAGAACGCTCACCTCGTCAAGAGAATCGCTGAAGAGACGTCCCTTCAGGTACAGGTGGGAGGGGGAATAAGAAGTTATGAGGTGGCAGAGGATTACCTGGAGTCGGGCGTCACGAGGGTCATCCTGGGAACGAGCATCGTCCGCAACCCCGACCTCGTTAAGAGGATAACGGACCGCTTCGGGGAGAGGGTTGTCGCGGGAATCGATGCGGTGGACGGAATCGTCGCGATAAGGGGATGGGTGGAAGTCACGGGATTGAGCGCCGTTGACCTCGCGAGAGACCTGCAGAAAAGCGGCATAAGAACGTTCGTCTACACGGACATTACCCGTGATGGAACGCTTGAAGGCCCCAACTTCGAGGC
>RFHC01000214.1 GCA_003696505.1 Deltaproteobacteria bacterium | reverse complement strand
GTAATGCGGAATTTGGAATGCGGATGGCGGAATTGAATTAACTCATTGAGTTAAAAAGGTATTTATCGGTGGTTCGGGTGATCGGATGTTCGGATGCTCGTGTCCATCAAGGAGACAGAGGGGCCTGATGAAGAAGGGATTGTTTTTGTTTTATCGCTGGCTCGAGGCTCCGATGCTCCGAGCCTCCGACACTCCGAACCGGTGAACTTCTGAACCAGGACCACCGATAAATCCACGAGCCTTTTTTGGATCCATTTGCCGGAATGGTCACGAAAATGAAAAGGGCGGGACAGGGCCCGCCCTTTTTTGTTTGCGCGGTTTCACCTTCAGCGGCAGGT
This sequence comes from Deltaproteobacteria bacterium, assembly GCA_003696505.1. GTDB lineage: Bacteria > Desulfobacterota > Deferrimicrobia > J040 > J040 > J040. Next base: position 3,536 of record RFHC01000214.1, on the reverse strand, counting down.
GAGGGGCGTTTCGAGGGCGTTGTTTACCTCGCTCTTCTCTTCGACCACCTCGTTCGAGTCGATGACTGCCCGAATCTTCTCGCCTCCTTTTACCTTGAAGGTCGAGATGTAGGTGGCGGTTCCATTCTGCCGGGACAGGTTCATCCGTCCGTCGAATCGAGCCACCGTCTGACCGCCCCAGGGCTTCCCGTTCCTGTAAATATATATGGCAGGAGCGTTTTTCGAATTCCACAGTGCCCGGGGAATGGGGCCTCCCTGGTTGATCACCCTGACCCGTACCCTGCAGTCCCTCGTGAGGGTGATCGATTTGATTGCGAGGTCAGGGGGACCCGCGCAGGTGAGTTTCGCGGTTTTCACGTTGTTCCCCTCGTCCGAGTCCATGAGGGGTTTTCGAACAACGAGTTCCGCCTTTATCGTTTCTGTCCCCTTCACCCGGTGTCTCGACCGGTATATTGCATTCTCTCTAACCTTGCGGAGGTTTTTATTCGGGTCGATCGCAGCGAGCCCCTCAGCTCCTCCCCATAATCTGCCGTTCACATAGACTTTCAGGGAGGCCACTTTTTTGTCCCAGAAGACGGGTACTACCCTGCCGGGGCCGTTGTTCGCCAGGAGCACTTCGACGGAACAGTCGGGTCCCAGGCGGATCTCGTTTACCACCAGGTCGGGGTATATGGGTTTCCCCGCCCGGGACTCCTCCCCCTGCACCGGGTAGGAAATGAGTACTTCTCCCGTTGCGCGCCTCTTTTCACTGTAATTATAAATGATGAGAAGAATCTCCTTGGCCAACCTGAGGTCCACGCTGTCAATTTCATACCTCACCTGGGTCCCTTCTTTCCCCCTCTTGTACGATGAGGAAGCGAGAGTTTTCGATTTTCCTTTCTTGGGAACGAGGACGATGGAAAATCGGAGGGGGTGCTTCAAGGATTTGTCCGAGGAGTGAACTTTAGCGTAGACTCCGATTCTCCCTTCCTTGTTGACGGGAATAGGGATAATGAGGGTGAATGGTCTGGCGAAAGATTTAGCCCTGCCGAGTTGAAACTCGTGTTGCTCCCTCTTCGCGTCCGCCGGGGATGCGGACAGGGCGAACATGAGGGCAATGATGACAATCCCGAACCTCGCCATTTTCTTCTTCATCTGTTCCTCCTTTCCGTGGTTTGTGGTCTTTTTTTCAGGTCGTACCGCTCCCCCCAGGTACTACGATGTGTTCCGTATCTTCGAGGCGGGCTAAGAAGAAACTCGCTGATTCCCTTTCCACGGGTTCCGGTCCCGGTTCGTCCTGGAGGCGGAAAACGCTTTTCGCAAGTTTCCTTTTCTTTTTCATCGCTTCTCTCGCGCCGCCCCTCTCGAAGGTTTTCACGAGGTCTCCCGTTTCCCCCCTTTCCCGGGAAAGGAGAAAGGCAAGCGCCTCTTCCTTTGACTGGAATCGGTGATACATGTCGAGAGGGTGAATTTCCCTGAAAGTGCTGAAGAAACGGCCTTTTTCTTCGGAGAGCATCGATTTTTCGAATCCCCACGCGGCGGGGTCGTTTCCCAGGGCCCGGTGATACAGGTATCCGTGCGCGCACCTTTCACAGTCGTGGCACCACCTCTCGGAGGTGGACATTTCCATGTGGCAGGAAAACTGGAACGAGTGAAGATGGGGGAACGAACCCGAGAGGATCGAGTAGATGGAGAAGTTTCCCAGGGGGCCGATCGGGTTCACGGTGGTTATGGCCCCACCGGTGAGGGATCCCACGATTCTTTTCAATGTCCTTCCCGCTCTCTTCCCTGACATCACCCTCCGCTCGCACAGGTACCCCTCCCTGTGGATGGTGGGGAGGGATTCGTTATACTCGTGGCTCTGCACGATGAAGGGTGCATCGAAGGCGAAGCAGAAGGGAATCATCGCGAGCACGTGGACGATTTGCGCGGGCACCTGATACAGCCTCGTTTCGGGGGTGCCGAGAACCTGGTAATCGGAGAGCAGCTGGATTTCGTTTTCCACCACGTGAACCGATACTCCCGTTTCCCGGGAGAACTTTTCCTCCAGTTTTTTTCGTATCTCTCTCCCCCTGGGGTGAATCCTCTCATCCACGTACACGGGGAACACTTCGTACCCGAGAGATTTGAGCGTGGCGAGAGAGAGGAGACTGTCTTTCCCGAAGGTGAAGGGAAGGACAGCGCGGCGCGGATTCCATTTCTTTCGGGGGATGGATTCACGAGCGTCACTGGGGATGGAAAATCCCCGTTCTACGCTCCGGAAAATCCGAAGGACCTCCTCTGAACTTTCCCGTGGAATTGGTTCCACCATGTTGGGGATCGCTGACTCGAAAAGGGAGTGGTAATCATCGAGGTGTGATGGTAATGGGGTGGTGTACCGGACCCTCAAGTGGTTGAGGATGACGGGAATGGAGAAAGTTGCGGCGTACGCGAGTTCCCTGATGAGAGTCTCTTTCAGGGGAAAGGGCTTCCATACCTCTTCGGGGAACCGGAGTGCGCACGAATCCGCTTTCCAGGTCCCCCCCTTGATTTCGAGGTGAAATCCCCTCTCTCCCGGGGAGACGGAAAAAATCATCGGCGCTACGCCCCCGCCTTCTCAAGGGAAAGGAGCACTCCGCGTCCTCAGGAAACGGGTCCGGGACCCACTCTCTTCTTGATCACCCTCTCCTTGTTGAGGATTATCTTCCTGGCTTCCTCGGCTGTTTTCACCCCATACCTGTCCATGCAGTCGTCACCGTCGATGCAAGGGGGCTCTTCCGAAGACCCGGGCGAAGAACCTTTTGTGAGGGATTTCCCTTTCTCCCCCGAGGTTTGGGGATTCCACTTTTTCACGGGAGCCGTCTTCAGTTGCTGGGCAAACACGGAGAGACTCCAGAAGGAGAAGAACAGGGAAAAAATGATAGACATAACCTTCCTTTTCATTACGAACCTCCGCTCTTCTTTCCTCAGGGAAGATGGGTCGGGGGGTGTCGTCGAGAGGATTTTCTTCCTTCGGGAAAGAGTTTTTAGTTAGTTATTTAATAAATTAAAGCATATAAAATGGATTAAATATAAAATATTTTGAGTTGTCAAGTAATTATTTAAAAGACAACGGTATCGGGCGGACGAGGAAAGGGTTACCGGCCACGGATGCAGGGGGGAGTACAAATTTCATATCCGACCATTCATATTTTCCTGACCACAACTCCTTATTTTTCAAACGACTTTTTTGCTCTGACACCGCGAAATCGTTTTGTCCCTGGTTCGAAGCTCCGATCCTCCGAGGATCCGATGCAACAAAACAATGCGTGGTAATGCGGAATTCGGAGTGCGGAGTGCGGAGTGAATCCCCTGGTGTCAGAGCAAACGTTTCCATAGAATTTAATAAAAAATTATTGTTTGCTGAGAGCCCTCCTCTTGATATAATGGAAAAAAGTGAAAGAACAAACTCAGGGTGAAGCAGGATTCGGGGCAGGGGAAGGATTTTCCCCTGCTTTTTTTTATTTGAAGAGGGGATGGTTGAGGGAGTTTCCTCCCCCTTTACGGATGGAGAGGCCCTCTGTTGACTCTTTTACACC
>RFHC01000213.1 GCA_003696505.1 Deltaproteobacteria bacterium | reverse complement strand
CCCGGGAGTGAAGGAGAAGGTGAGGCCCGGCTGAATCACCACATCGAGATACTGCTTCAGGCGGAAGGGGATGCCGAAGTTCCACATGGGTGAGGAAATGATGACCAGGTCTGCGGAGGAGAATCTCTCAATTTCCCCTTTCACTTTCTCCCAGGCTTCAGCCTCTTCCGGGGAGTGGGGAAGCCCTCTCATGACCTTGTACTTCCCCGACGCCGCGCGCCCGTCGAAGTAAGGGATTTCTTCAACCCAGAGGTCCAGCCTTTCCACCTCCCAGTCCGGGTGAGTTTCCCTGAGGGTGCTTATGAGTGCCTCCGCGGCCCGGGAAGAGAAGGATTCTCCCTTCATGGGACTCGCCTCAATGTGAAGGACCTTCATCGCTTCCTCTCCTTTCTCCTTTTGTATCTTTAGATGGGGGAACTGTTTTAAAGGTTCGTCAAATAAGGGATTTTTAAGGTTTTAAAATAAAACGACGTGTCTTTTTTTCTCCTTGACAAACATGGACCGGTCGTTATAACAAGTTTTAGTCTTTCTTCTATAAATATCAGAAGGAAAGAGAAAATTCCATTTCAGGAGGGGGTTTACTATGGAAGGTGTGCTTAAGTTGATTCCCTTTCTCGGAATCCTCGGTATGGTCATCGCGGTGGTCAACTACTTCTCCGTGAAGAAATATCCCCCCGGTAACGAGAAGATGGTTTCCATCGCGGAGAAGATTCACCTGGGCGCGATGGTCTTCTTGAGGAGGGAGTACTCCATCGTCGCTATCTTCATGATTATCGTCTTCATCGCGCTGGCGACGACGCTGAGTATCTGGACGGGGGTTGCCTATTTGACGGGCGCCATCTGCTCAATGCTCGCCGGGTGGTTTGGCATGGAAGCCGCCACGAGGACGAGCAACAGGGCCTGTCAGGGCGCCAAAGAGGGAGGAGCTCCCCTCGCCCTCTACATCGCCTTCCTCGGCGGGTCGGTCATGGGGCTTTCGGTCGCTTCTCTCGGAGTCATCGGCGTCGGTTTCTGGTTCCTCGCGCTGAAGACCAACCCCACGCACGCTCCCTTCATCATCAACGGATTCGCCATGGGCGCCTCGAGCATCGCTCTCTTCGCCCGCGTGGGCGGCGGAATCTACACGAAGAGCGCCGACGTGGGCGCGGACCTGGTGGGGAAGGTGGAAGCGGGAATTCCTGAGGACGACCCGAGGAATCCCGGCGTCATCGCCGACAACGTGGGCGACAACGTGGGTGACACGGCGGGAATGGGAGCCGACCTCTTCGAGTCCTACGTGGGGTCCGTCATCGCTGCCATGGCAATCGGCGCGGGTATGGCAGATCCGATGAAGTACATGTCCCTGCCCATCATCCTCATCGCTGTGGGGCTCGTGGCCTCCATCATCGGCGTTTTCTCCATGAACATCCTGAAGAAGATGGAACCCCAGACGGCGCTGAGAAATGCCACCTACGTGGCGGGTATCATCTTCATCATCGGGTCGTTTATCGTGGTGAAGTGGCTCATCGGGAACCTCGGCCCCTTCTGGGCGGTGCTGGCAGGACTCATAAGCGGCGTCCTCATCGGCGTGGAGAGCGAGTACTACACCTCCATGGCGCCGATTCGGAGAATCGCTGAAGCCAGCGAGTCCGGTCCCGCCACGAACATCATCACCGGCATCGCCGTGGGCTTCAAGAGCACCATCCTGCCGATTCTCACGATTGCCCTCGCCATTTACGTTTCCTACAAGGCGACGGGGCTCTACGGAATCGCCCTCTCCGGCGTGGGCATGCTCTCCACCATCGGAATCGTCATGTCCACCGACTCCTACGGTCCCATCGCCGACAATGCCGGCGGCATCGCCGAGATGAGCGGGGCCGGTCCCGAAATCAGGAAGATAACGGATAAGCTGGATGCCCTCGGCAACACGACGGCTGCCATCGGAAAGGGCTTCGCCATCGGGTCGGCAGCCCTCACGGCTCTCGCTCTCTTCTCCGCCTATCAGCACACCGTGGGGCTCGAGAAGATCGACCTGACCAGCTCGACGACCATTATCGGTCTCCTCATCGGGGCGATGATGCCCTTCCTCATCGCCGCCCTCACCATGGAGGCGGTCGGACGGGCTGCCGGACAGATGGTCATAGAAATCAGGCGTCAGTTCCGCGAGATTGCCGGTCTCCTCGAGGGGAAGGCAGAGCCCGAAATTGATAAGTGCATCGACATCGTCACCAAGGGCGCTCTGAAAGAGATGATCGCTCCCGGCGTCATCGCCGTCATCGCACCTCTTCTCGTGGGCTTCGGGCTCGGCGCGGAAGCCCTGGGCGGATTCCTGGCGGGCGCAACTGTGACGGGCGTCCTCGTGGGGATCATGATGGCGAACGGCGGAGGCGCCTGGGACAACGCGAAAAAGTACATTGAAGAGGGGCATCACGGCGGAAAGGGCTCTGAGGCTCACAAGGCCGCGGTCGTGGGAGACACCGTGGGTGACCCCTTCAAGGACACCTCGGGCCCCTCGATGAACATCCTCATCAAGCTCATGGCCGTCGTTTCCCTCGTCTTTGCTCCTCTCATCGGGAAGTTCTGAGGGGGAAAAGCGGAAAGAGAAAAGCCCCGCGGCGAAAACCGCGGGGCTTTTTTTTCAACCCTGCAGGGGTCAGAGCCCCTCGTGGCACCCTGGCGCCACCCAGTTTCCTCCCTCCACCAGGTGGGCCAACCGGTTTTACGCCCTCTCACCCCAAGAGGGGTGACGCGCTGCCCGCCCCTGCAGGCAATTCCTTAATTATTATCCTAATAATTTTCCGGTTAACTGTCCATAAAAAGGTGCTCGGTAAAAAAGGTGGATACCTGTGAAAAAGGGGTTGATTTATCCCCGCGCAGGTGATATAAATTTCACTTCCGTAACGAGGGGTAATTCTGTCTTCACGCGGTATGGCTGGCTGAGGGTGTCAACGCCCGACAAGAGAGGATTTATGGATAGTGATGGTAAATATACCATCCTTCTGAAAGTGAGGGGAGGTGGGATTTAACCCCCGGTGATTTACCCGGACCTGTGAAATTCCACCTCCCTCAAATACAGGCAGGGGAGGTGAGACCCATGGGTAAGGCACTGGGTAGACACATTCTGCTCGAACTCTCCGGTTGTCCCTACGCTCTCCTCAACGACGTCGAGTACGTCAGAAAGAGTCTCCTTGAGGCGGCGGAAAGAGCGCAGGTCACCATCATTTCCGACAGCTTCAACATGTTCAATCCCCACGGCGTTTCCGGAATGGTTATCATCGCTGAGTCGCACATCTCTATCCACACCTGGCCAGAGTACGGTTACGCGGCCATCGACGTCTTTACCTGTGGGGACAGCGCTCTCCCCGAAAGGGCCGTTGAATACCTGGTAGAGGCTTTCCAGCCCGAGGAGTACACCACCTACGTTGTGAAGCGGGGAATTCTCCGCGAGGAGATTCCTCAGGCAGCCTGCGAAATCGACACGAGGAGGGTTTCCTGTGCAGGATAGAAACTTCAACATCTGGGCGGTGGAATACGACACGCCCTTCGAGATTCACTCTCACGCCCTCAAGGAGATTTTCGCTTCCCGGAAGACGAAGTACCAGAAGATGGACGTTGCCATAACCGCCGGATACGGGAAGGCTCTCCTCTTAGACGGGAGGATACAGTCGTGCGAGAGGGATGAGTACATCTACCACGAGTCGCTCGTCCACCCTCCCATGATTGCCGGTCCGAAACCGGAGAAGGTCCTCGTCATCGGCGGCGGTGAGGGCGCTACTCTCAGGGAGATTCTCCGGTATCCGTCGGTGAAGAAAGCCGTCATGGTGGACATCGACCCGGAGGTGGTGGAGGCGTGCCGGGAGTATCTCCCCGAGTTTCACCAGGGGTCCTTCGACGACGCGAGGACGGAACTCGTATTCGGGGACGGCAGAAAGTTCGTGAAGGAGACGGAGGAGAAGTTCGACGTCGTCATCATCGACATCCCCGAGCCTGTCCCCGGCGGACCGGCATACCTCCTCTACACTGTCGAGTTTTACGACCTGGTGAGGAAGATTCTCGCTCCCGGGGGCAGGGTGGTTACGCAGGCGTGCACGTCCAACTTCGTGACGATAGACCTCTTCTCCATCATAACGAAGACGATGGAGAGGGCCTTCGGCCGTTCGTGGCCCTACCAGTGCTACGTGCCTTCCTACGCGCAGATGTGGGGTTTCTCCCTGTCCGCACCGGACCTGGAAGATGTCTTCTCCATCGACGTGGATGGGAGGCTCGAGGAGTTCGGCGTGTCGGGGCTCCGGTATTACGACGCCGTAACTCACCGGATGCTCTTCTCCCTCCCGAAGGACATCCGGACGATTCTCTCGGCAGAGGAGCGAATATTCACCGACGAGAATCCGCCGGTTCTCTCTTTCTGAGGGAGGGACAGTGACCGTCACCCGGGTATATCTCCTCCGCCACGGGGGCGTGAAGCCGGAGAAACCCGGTCAGTTCATCGGAAACCTGGACCTTCCCCTCTCGCCTGAGGGTGAGAGGCGGGTCGAATCCCTGGTCCCCCTCTTCAGAGAGGCGTCTCTGTCGTGGATATTCTCTTCCCCACTCGCCCGCGCCCGGAAGACGGCGGAAATCCTCGCCTCGTCCCTCGGGATGGAGGTCATCTTCCGCGATGAGTTGAAGGAAATTGACCTGGGGGAATTCGAGGGGAAGACCTTCGAGGAGATTGCGGCCGAAGACCCTCAGAAGGGGGAGGAGATGATGAAGGACCCCGTCCGCTTCGTCTATCCCGGGGGCGAGTCTTTTTCCCTCCTGGCGGAGAGGTCCTACCGCTTCTTCTGGGAAACGGTGACGCGGCGGGAGGGGGCGACGATGCTCTTCGTCACTCACGGGGGTGTCGTCAGAACCCTCGTGGCGTCTCTCCTCGGGATGGTGCCCGAGGGAATTTTCAAGCTCGACGTGGACCCTGCGGGGGTGACTCTCTTTGAGGTGGTCAACCGGTTTCCCCGCCTGAAGTTCTTCAACGTTTCTCCGGGGTGAGAGATATGGAAAGGTCAGATGGGAGAGGCCCCCTCGACCTGAGGCGGGTCACGGTGAAGAAGGGCGTGCAGAAGTTTGCCGAGGGCTCCGTCCTCATCTCTTTCGGCGAGACGAAGGTCATTTGCGCAGCCAGCGTGGAAGAGAAGGTCCCCCCCTTCCTGAGGGGGTCAGGGCGGGGGTGGGTGACGGCGGAGTATGCCCTCCTCCCGCGGTCGACGGAGACGAGGACCCAGAGGGATTCGCGAAACGGGAGGATTCCCGGCAGGAGTCAGGAGATTCAGCGCCTCATCGGACGCTCACTGCGGGCAGTCGTCGACCTCGACCTCCTGGGAGAGAGGCAGATAACGATTGACTGTGATGTCCTCCAGGCGGACGGAGGGACGAGGACGGCTGCCATTACCGGGGGATTCATCGCCCTGGCGCTGGCGGTGAAAAGGCTCATGAGGGAAAAGGTGATCGAGGGGAATCCCCTGAAAGACTTCGTGGCAGCCGTCAGCGTCGGCCTCGTCGATGGTGAGGTCCTCCTGGACCTGAACTTCGAGGAGGACTCCCGCGCGGAGGTGGACATGAACGTCGTGATGACGGGAAGCGGAAAGTTCGTCGAGGTGCAGGGGACGGCCGAGGGGAGGCCCTTCTCGAAGAGGGAACTGACGAAGATGCTCGAGGCGGCGAGGAAGGGAGTGGAGGAACTCGTGGAGATACAGCGAAGAGCCGTGGGGAAGGTGTTATGACGAGGGTGAGGGAGATTCTCGTTGCCACGGCCAACGAGGGGAAAATTCGCGAGATTGAGAAAATCGTCGAGGAGATGGGGGGAGTCCGCCTCCTCTCGCTGAAAAATTTCCCCGGCCTGACCCCGCCGGAGGAAACGGGGGAGAGTTTCGAAGAGAACGCCAGGATAAAGGCCCTCTATTACTCCTCCCGGGCGGGCGTCCCCGCCGTGGCTGAGGATTCAGGGCTCGTCGTGGATGCGCTCGACGGGGCGCCGGGAATATACTCCTCCCGTTTTGCCGGGCCGCAGGCTTCGGACGACGAGAACATCGACAAACTTCTCGAGGAACTTTCCGGGAAGACCAGGCCGTGGAAGGCGCGTTTCGTCTGCGTTGCCGTCTGCGCTGATGGTGGGGAAATCGTCGCGACGGCGGAGGGAATTCTCGAAGGCGAGATTATCCCGGAAAGGAGGGGGACGGGAGGTTTTGGGTACGACCCTGTCTTCTTCCTCCCCGATGAGGGCAGGGCGGCTGCAGAACTTACTCTGGAGGAGAAGAACAGAATCAGCCACCGGAGAAAAGCCTTCGAGACCCTTTTCCGCCTCCTGAGGGAGAAACGCTTCCTGGGGTGAAAAAATTTTCCCTCTTCCCCGGGGCGAGAATCTCAAGTTCTGCTGCCTCAATCCCGATAAAATAGATGAAGATAATCGGTACGAGGTTTCCATGACTTTTCCGGCGTCAGGGAGGGGTTTCTTTTCTGTCGTATTTCTCTCAACAATTCTGCTCTTGTTCTCTTTTTCGTCTTCACGGGCGGTTGATGAGGGAGGGAAACCGAAAAGACCCGTGAAAATCGGCGTGTCGCTCAGCCTTTCCGGCCGGTATGAAGAGATGGGGAAAATGCAGGAGAGGGGATACCTCCTCTGGCAGGACGACGTCAATTCAAGGGGAGGCCTCCTGGGGAGAGAGGTGCGCCTCATCATCGAAGACGACGAAAGCAGTCCCGCCAGGGCGAAGAGGATTTACCGGAAACTGATGGACCAGGAGAGGGTGGACTTCATCTTCGGCCCTTACTCGACGGGCATTACTGAGGCGGTTGCGCCGCTTGCCGAGTCGAGGGGCTACTTCCTCCTCGTGTCGGGCGCTTCGGGGGACCAGCTGTGGGAGAAGGGCTACCGGGGGGTTTTCGGGGTCTACGCCCCGGCCAGCAGGTATGCGACGGGTTTCCTCGAAATGCTCGTCAAGAACGGTTTCAGGACGGTGGCGATTCTCTGCGCTGACGACTCCTTTTCCCGCTTAGCCGGGAAGGGGGCCCGCCGGTGGACCACCTGGTTAGGTCTCTCAGAGGTCTATTTCCGCGAGTTTCCAAAGGACCTCAGAGACTTTTCCGGAATCGTCGAAGAGTTGAAGGGGATAAACCCCGACGCCGTCATCCTGGGGGGACACTACCGCGAGTCGGTTGAGTTTGCCCGGGCGTTAGAATCCGCGAAGTGGCGCCCCTCTGCTTTCTTCGCCACGGTGGGACCTGCCCTCCCGGATTTCGTTGCCGAGGCGCGGGACGCGTCGGAGATGGTGTTCTCCGCTTCCCAGTGGGAACCGGTGAAGAAAGTCCCGTACCCCGGGTCCTTGAGTTTTGCCGAGAGATTCCGCCGGAAGTTCGGGAGCGACCCTTCCTATCATGCCGCAACGGCCTACGCCGCGGGGCAGATTCTGGAAGAGAGTGTCCGGCGTGCGGGCACGCTTGAGAGGGAAGCGGTGGCGGAGACAATCAGACACCTTTTTACGCTCACCATTATCGGCCGCTTCGGAGTGGACTCCACGGGGAAACAGGTGAAGCACATCCCTTTCACGATTCAGATTCAGGGGGGGAAACGGGTGGTCGTCTGGCCTGAAGAGGTAGCGGAGGGATTTCCCCTCTTCTCCCCTTCGCGCCGGGTTTCCGCATCGGGGAGGAGGTGACCCGTGGGCTGGGGGAGGATTTCGAAGCGCCTCTCTTTTCGGGTCCTCTTTCCCCCTTTCTGTGCGCTCACCCTCGTCCTCATCACCGTCTCACTCCTCTTTTTCCCCGCCTTTGAAAATTTCATCAGGGCCCGCGTCGGGGAAAGGGTCTCCTGGGAGTCGAGGGAGATTTTTCAAGAATGCGACCGGGAGTATTCTTCACTCCTCACACACGGGGAATCCATGGACGAAGGGGCCGTCACCATTGCCAGGGGGAGGATGCTGGGAGAGATATTTGACCTTGCCAGAGACTGGGGGAGTTACGTCATCGTCGAGGATTACCTTTCGGGGAAAGAGCTTCTCCGTCAGGACCTTCCCACTGACCTGACCCTCGATGACCTCCTCCGCCTCCCCGAGTCTCGCCCCGTCTTCCTCCAGGGGAGGGATGGGTACGTTGCGCTTCGCACCCGTTTCACGCCGTGGCACTGGGACATCGTGGTCGTCAAGTCGATGAGGGAATTCCTTCCCCTTTACCGGGGGGTGGCGAAACTCTTCATCGGGGCGGGAATCCTCATTGTTCTCTCATTCCTCCTCCTCGCCCTCGTCCTCGATTCCTCTGTTCGGAGGCCCATTGTAAAAATAAGGGGCGCTCTATCCCGGGGCGAGGTGCCCCGGTACAGGGGAGTTTACGAGTTCGAATACTTAAGCGACGTCCTCCGGGAGAAGATTTCCTCCCTCTCCGAGGCCCTGTCACGGATAGACGCAATCGTTTCCGCTCTCCCGGACGCCGTCGTGCTCGTGGACGGAGAGGGGAGAGTGCTGGATGCGCGGGTCCCGAAGGCTCTCCAGGACCTCTTCCCCCCGGATACGCTGGAAGCGGGTGCCCGATTTTCCCCTGGAGGGGAGGGAGTGGATGATACTTCCCTCCTCCGGGAGACTCTCCAGGGGAGGAGGGGTATCGTCCGCCACGTGGAGAGAGAGGTCGAGGGGAAGAGGAGGGCCCTCGAGGTGAGGACATCACCGGTGAACGGGGAGCAGGTCCTCTTCCTGATACGGGACGTTACGGCACAGAGAGAAGCGGAGAGGAAGAGGAAAGAGGCAGAGGAGAGGTTTCGGATCATCATCGAGAACGCCATCGCCGGGACTTACATCCTTCAGGGAGGGAAAATCGTCTACGCGAGCCCTGAGTTTTGCAGGATTTTCGGGTACAGCGAGGAAGAGATTCTCTCGATGGATGACCCGGGCGTCCTCGTCCTCGAGGAGGACCGGGACCTGGTGAATCAGAAGATTGCTCAGAGGTTGAGGGGAGAGGTTGACGCCGTCAGGTACGAGTTTCGGGGCGTGAGGAAAGACGGAAAGGTCATAAACATCGAGGCCTACGGAAGCCGGGCGGTTATCGGGGGGGAGCGCTGCATCATCGGGATGCTTCTGGACGTGACGGAGAAGAAGGAGTCGGAGAAGATGAGGAGAGAAGCGGAGGAGAGGTACCGCTCTCTCTTCATGGACTCCCTTGACGTCATATTCGAGACGACGATGAACGGAAGGCTCGTCGATATCAACCCGGCCGGTTTGAGGCTCTTCGGTTACGAATCGGTGGAGGAGATGAGAAGGATTGACGTTGCCCTCGACCTTTACGCCTCTCCCCGTGACAGAGAGAAGTTCCTCCAGCAGCTGCGGGAAAAGGGTTTCGTCTTCAACTGGGAGCACACCCTGAAGAAGAAGGACGGGACCCCCGTCCACGTGGTCGTGACGGCCACGCTCGTTTCGGGGGAGGACGGGAGCCCCCGGGCAATAAGGGGAATTCTCCGCGACGTGACGAGGGAGAAGAGCCTGGAAAAACAGCTCCTCCACTCGCAGAAGATGGAGGCAATCGGGAGGCTGGCCGGGGGAATCGCCCACGACATCAACAACTACCTGAGCGCCGTTCTCGGTTTCTGCGAAATCGTCCGCCTCAAGTATCACCGCGACGAGGAAATCGTCCAGCAGATGGAAAACGCCATCGATTCCATAACAAAAGCGTCCTCTCTCATCCGCCAGCTCCTCGCTTTCAGCAAGCGCCAGCCTGCGGCGCCGAGGGTGGTCGACCTGAACGGGACGGTCCGGTCCCTGGCCCCGATGATGAACCGCCTCCTCGGAGACGACGTGGAACTTTCCCTCTCCCTGGAGGAGGGGATTCCCGCCGTCTTTATCGACCCGTCGCAGATGGAGCAGGTCCTGGTCAACCTCCTCGTCAACGCCCGTGACGCGATGCCTCACGGGGGAAAGGTGACGCTGAGGACCAGTTTTCTGGAAGTTGAGGGAGGCGCTGAGGTGAGGGATTCCCTCCCTCCGGGCAGGTACGTCTGCCTCTCCGTGGCGGATACAGGAGTGGGAATACCCGAGGAGATTCTGGACAGGATTTTCGAGCCCTTCTTCACGACGAAGGGGAAAGAGCGGGGGAGCGGTCTCGGTCTCTCCACGGTGTACGGCATCGTCGAGCAGGCGGGGGGGAGGATATTCGTGCAGAGCAGGGTGGGAGAGGGGACGGTGTTCACCATCTATCTCCCCGCGTCGGAAAAGAAGGCGGAAGAAGTTTCCTCTCTCGAGGCTTCGAGGAGGGAAGAGAGGGCCGTTTCCCTCTCCGGACAGGTGGTCCTCGTCGACGACAACGACGACGTGAGGGAGTCCCTCGAAACGCTCCTTTCCACTGTCGGTTTCACCGTTCACTCT
>RFHC01000001.1 GCA_003696505.1 Deltaproteobacteria bacterium | reverse complement strand
GGATGAAGACGCGCCGCGCCAGAGCGGAAGCCGAGAAACTCGTTGCCCTCTCTCTCCTCAAGAGAGCCCAGAAACTCGAGGAAGAGGGGAAGGCGGCAGACGCAGCCCGCGTCTACGCGCGAATATTTTCGGAGTTCCCCTCCGTTGATTTCAGTCCGCTGGCGGGGATATCCGCCGGGAAAGCCTACCTGAAGGGGGGGTTAGAGAAAGAAGGTATCAATGTCCTGGAGGAGGTGACCCGGCGCCACGGAGGGACGCCCTTCGAGGGGGAAGCCAGGAGGCTCCTGGCAAAAGCATACGAGAAGAGGGGGGAACTGGAAAAAGCAGCCGAAAACTACCGGCTCATCGGGAAGACCCTCAAAGAAGAAGAAAAAGGAATCCCCTTCCTGAGGAAAGCGGGCCTCATGTACTTCTCCCTGAAAAGCTACGACCGGGCATTTTCCACCTTCTCCGCTCTCCTTTCGCGGAAGGATGCGAAGGAAAGCCAGGTGGCAGAAGCCCTCTACTACGCAGGGATGAGCCTCGTTCTTCAGGAGAAGAAGAGGAAGGGGGAAAAGTTCCTCCAGAGGGCCGTTGCCATGGGGAAGAAGAAAGGCGCCTCTTACGAGGCGCGCCTGTTCGCCTCGAGAGCGCTCCTCACACTCGTCGCGGGAGAGTTTGAAAAATACCGGAAGATACGCATCGTCGAGCCCTTCGAGAAAACTTTCAGGAAGAAGAGTTCGTCCCTCAAAAAGGTCATCTCCTCCTACCTCGAAGTAGCCCGATTCGGAATTCCCGAATCCCTCTCCGAGGCACTCTTCCGAATCGGGGAGGCGTACGAAGAGTTCAAGAGGGCAATCCTCGAAGCCCCCATCCCGAAGGGGCTCTCCCGCATTGAGCAGGAGGAGTACATCTTCCTCCTCGAAGAAAAGGCGGCTCCATTCGAGGAGAAGGCGGTGGAAACTCACAGGGAAAACCTGGTGAAAGCGGCGAAAAACGGCTACTTCAACGAGTGGGTCGAAAGAAGCCTGACAAGGCTCACCGAGCTGAGGCCGGGGCTCTACAGCAAAAAACCCGTCGTCCCCCTCCCTCCCATACCCATCGTCCCGGAGAAACCTTCAGACCTGATAAAAGAGGTCCTCGTCCCCGGAGGAATATCATGAGGATTTTCGCCGTCATCCTCGCTTCCCTCCTCGCCCTTTCCTGCGCCTCTGCCCCCCGGAGGCCCCCCACCGGGGTCACTCCGATACCCCCGAAAGAAGAAAGGGCCGTCCCCACCCCGACGGAAGAGAGAAAACCGGAATCGCCGGGCGTGAAGGAAGAGCGGGGGAAGGAAGGGGCAGACCTGCTCCAGACAAAGTTCTCTTTCTTCGTGGCCGCCGTCCGGAAGGGAGAGAAAAGCGCGGTCACCTGGGAAGACTTTGAAGGCACTCCCTACGAAGAGAGGGCTCACTTCCTTGAATGCATCATGAAGGAGAAATCCTCCTCCCGGAGCGCTTCCCTCTGCTACGAGGAACACGGGAAGAGATACGTCGACGGAGGGGCCCTCGCCCGGGCCCTCGTCCTCTCCCTGGAAGAGGGGGAAAGGGAGAGGCAGGAAAAGCTGGCCGCCCTCATCCGGGAAAAGGGGAATGAATCTCTCTCCCCCCGGGAATACTTCGCCCTCGCCCTCTTCCGAATCTCCAGGGGTGATGGGCCCGGGGCCCTGAAACTCCTCGAAAAGGCGGAAGGCATGGACAGGGACTCCCTCCTCCTCGCCAGGGCGCAGGCCTACCTCCTCTCCGGAGAACTGGAAGAAGCGGAAAAATCCCTGGAAAAACTCACTCAAGCGGGGAGAAAACGGGACGAAGCACGGGTCATGCAGTCCCTCGTCAGGGGAGAACCCCCCGACCTGGAGGGCCTCACGCCGGCGCTCAGGCAAGCTGCCGTCGTCTGGACCGCGCGGAAGTTAACGGAGGAAGGCCGGGCAAAGGAAGCGGAGGAACTCATTCTGAGAGAACTCGAGAAGGCGGACTCCCCCTATCTCCGGGTCGCCCTGGGGAGCGCCTACTTTTCGGAGGGACGCTACAGGGACGCGGCAGAGCAGTTCAGGAAAGCGTCCGAAAAAGACCCTTCCCTCCCCGAAGCGCACCTCAACCTGGGAATCGTGGCGGAGGTCTTTCTCGACGACCGCGACCTTGCAATCCAGGAATACCGGACCTATATTGAACTGGGCGGAGCGAGAAAGGAGGAAGTTTCCCGCTGGCTCAGGGGTCTGGAAATACTGAAGGAGATGAGAAAGTGAGAAAAGCGCTCACCATACTCCTCGCCGGGGCTCTCGTCCTCTCCCTTACGAGCGGTGCCTCTGCAGAGAGGAAAAAGACCCTGAAGGAGTACCGCCTGGGAGAGGTGGTCATAAAGGGAGAAAGGGAGAAACCCCAGGTTTACTTCATCATTCCCCGGGCGAAATTGAAGCTCAACAAAATCCCTCCTCTGTCCGATAACGCCTGGAGGGTAAAGGCACTTTACATCAACTTCTGAGGTGGACAGGAATGCTGAACATGATTATCAAGTTCTTCCACGACGGCGGTGTTTTCATGTATCCCATCACCGTCATCCTCGCCTTCGTCGTCGCGGTCGTCGTCGAGAGAATTTACTTCCTCTCGTTCAAGAGCAACCTGGACGCGGCGAAACTCTTCTCTGAGATAAGGAAATACGTCAAGGACGGAGACGTGGAGGCAGCGGCAAAGCTCCTCAACGACTCGCCCCTCTGCCGGGTCCTGAAGGCCGGTCTCACCAACGCCGACAGAGACATCGACATGGTCCGCTCCGCAATGGAGGAGGAGGCGGTGGCGGTCATCCCGAGAATCGAGAAGAGAATCACCCACCTTTCCACGGCGGCGAATGTCGCCACCCTGCTCGGGCTGCTCGGGACGATATACGGCCTCATCGCAGCGTTCAGCGCCGTGGCTGAAGCAGACCCGGCGCAGAAAGCGACCCTCCTTGCGAAAGGGATATCCATCGCCATGAACACGACGGCCTACGGTCTCATCGTGGCGATTCCCACCATCATCGCGCACTCCTTCCTCCAGTCGCGGGCGAACAGGCTCCTCGACGAGATAGACGAATACTCCCTGAAACTCCTCAACCTCTTCAAAGAGGTGAAAAAAGAGAAGCAGGTCCTCACATGGCAGGAGTGACGCCCCGGAGAGTCCAGAAGAGGGGGAGCGACCTTCCCCTCATCCCCATCATGAGCCTCTTCCTCATTCTCGTGCCGATGCTCCTGCTGACGGCGGAGTTCGAAAGGGCAGCCGTGGTGGACCTTTTCCTTCCCTCATCGGACATGGCTCCTTCGGAATCGAAGGAAAAGGGCCCGAGCCTCACTCTGACCGTTGCCGTCACCCCCGATGGTCTGACGCTCATCGCGAACAGGAAGAAGAAGGTCATAAAGGCGAAGAAATCGGGGAACGAAGTTTCATACGAGCTGGATAAGCTCACGGACGAGCTGGTGAAGCTGAAGAAAAAGTATCCCCGGGCGGGAGAGGTGGTCCTCCTGATAGACGGAGAGATTCCCTACGACACCATCATCCAGGTGATGGACGCCTGCCGGGAAAAGATTCTCCCCACGGGGGAAAGGGTCACCCTCTTCCCCAACGTGGCACTGGCGGACAGGGTCGTCACGAAGGAGGGGAAAAAAAGTGGTCAGAAGTAGCCGGGTGACGCGGGCGAGGAAGAGAAACGGAGAGGTCATCACCCTCAACCTGACCTCCATGATGGACATGTTCACCATCATTCTCGTCTTCCTCCTCACGCAGATTTCCGCCCAGGGTCAGCTCCTCACGGTGGGGGAAAACACCCCTCTCCCCTACTCCACATCGCGGAAGGAGGTAAGGCCCGCAGTCACCGTGGCAGTCGTGGGTGGGACCATCTCCGTTGACGGAGAAGTGGTGGAGAGGAACTTTCTCCGCTACGACGGAATGCTCATCGACACCCTCAAGGCGGCGCTGGACAGGAAAGCGAAGAAACTCAAGGAAATCTCGAAAACAAATCCCACCGTCGTCTTCCGCGGAGAGGTCCTCATCCTGGCGGATAAGACGATACCCTTCAAGCACCTGAAAAAAATACTCTACACCTGCGGGCAGACGGAGTTCATAAACCAGTCGCTCGCGGTCCTTCAGAAGTAGGTGCGCCATGGCGGTCTGGAAGGTCAGGGTTTTCCGCGAGGGGAAGCTCGCCGGAGAGGGGAGGCTCTCCCCTTCCCGGGGAGGCACCGTGGGGAGGGAGAAAAATTCCTCCGTCCTCTCACCGGCCGTCGATTCACCCATCCGCCTGAAAAGGGGTTTCCGAAACCGCCTCATTCTCTCGGGCAGACAGGATGCCCTGAAAGGAATCGTCGTCGACGGCAACTTCATCGACAGGACCACCCTCATTCAACTGGGTGTGCTGAAAAAAAAGAAGGAAACGGAGACCCTGTCCATCCCCTTTTCCGGGTACCTGAAGGTCTCCCTCGGCGCCTGCGAAATCCTCATATCAGAGGAGAGGGGCCCTCTCAAAGCGCTCCAGACGGAAGAAGAAGTGGTGGCCTCACCTCTCCCCCTCAGGTTTCGCCGGATGCCCTTTTCAGGAGACTTCGGGTTTCTTGCCGTTCTCGTCCTCTCCGTCGCAGTCTACTCCCTCGTCCACCTGGAAATTCTCCGCCTCCCGCCCCCGAAAATCGACGTGAAAAGGGACATCCCCCGCAGGTTTACCCGGTTCATTTACGAACCCCCGGTCATCGAGCGGAGGGAGGTAGCCCCGCCGAAAACAGCCGAAAGAGCAGAAGAGGAGAAGAAGAAGGAGGAGGCGAAGGAAAAGCAGGCGAAAAAAGAGGAGAAAAAGCCGGCAGAAAAGGTGGAGAGAGTAGCCAGGAAGGAAGTGACACCCGCACAGCGCGAGAAAATCCGGGAAAGAATAGCCAGGAAGGGAATCCTGGGAATCCTCACGGGCAGGGGAAAAGCGGGTTACAGGTTTGGAGAGGACGTCCTGAGCCTGGCTGAGGAAGCAAAGAAGATAGACGTTACCGTGGCCGGCGCCCGGAAAGTGGCGAAGGGCGCCGAGGAGATAGAACTGGTCAGGAGCGACATCGGGGAGATAGAGGAAAAAGCGGGCGTGACGGGAACGAAAAAGCTGACCAGGCAGGTGGTGAAGACAGAGACGGGAGCGGAGATGGAGATATCCGGAGGCATCGAGGACAAGAGCAGGTCTGCCCAGGTCATCCAGTCCGTCATCTCCTCCTACATCGGCGGTGTCAGGTACGTCTACAACAGGGAGTTGAAGGACAACCCCACCCTTGCGGGGAAGGTGACGGTGGCATTCACCATCGAACCGGACGGAAGCGTCTCGAAGGTGGAAATCGTTTCCTCCACGCTGAACTGGCCTCCTCTGGAGGAAAAACTCGTCCGGAGAATTTCCCACTGGCGTTTCCCGCCTTCCCGGTCAGGAGCGGTGCGCGTCGTATTTCCTTTTCTCTTTTTCCCGTCCATGTAGTAAATTTATATCCATGATTCCAAAGGGACTCGTGAGAGCTCTCCTCATTTCCGCCCTCATCGTTCTGGCCGCAGCGGGCTCCCTGCGCGGGGCCGTGACGCCGAGCATTTCGGAATCCGAAGCCCTCAACGAACTGGAGACAATCATCGATGCCCGCGACTCTTCCCGCCTCATCCTGGTGAGGAAGTTCATTTCCGACAGCCCGTCCCCGGCCGTCCGCGCCAGGGCAATCGGGACGGCCATGCTCCTCCACGACGAGGGAGCGCTTCCCCTCATTCTGGAGAGGCTCGCCCGCGACAGAGACCGGAGGGTGAGGAGGGCCGCGGCGCTGGCACTGACGGAGTTTCCCTCCGTCCTCGCCATTTCTCCGCTCATCGAATCAGCAACTCAGGACCCGGACCCCCTCGTCCGCGCCGCCTGTGCCCGCGCCATCGGAAGGCAGAACAACGAGTCGGCGGGGAGAATCCTCATCTCCCTCCTCCTGGGTGACGAGAGTTACGAGGTCCGGATGGAAGCCGCGCAGAGCATCGGGAGACTGAAATTGAGAGAGGGTATAGAAGCCCTCAAAATAGCAGCGGAGAGGGACAGAGAAATCCTCGTCCGGTTAGCGGCCGTCAGAGCCCTCCAGACCTTCGAGGACAAGAATCTCTTCTCCTTCTTCCGCAAAGAGTTCGAGGTTGCCATCGACCCCGACCTTCGCCTGGAACTTTACCGGGGAATGGTTGCCCTCAACGGGAACAGGCAGGTTATCTCCCTCGGCCTGTCGGACAGAGACGAGAGAATCCGCTTCGCCGCCCTGGAAAAACTCATCGAGTCGATATCCCGGCGAGAAAACGAGAAACTGCGGGACGACACCCTGCATCTCCTCAGTGATATGCTGGGGGACGAATTCAAGGGGATTCGAGACCTGGCAAAGGACGTCCTCCTCTCCCGGGGATACAGGGTGAGGGACCTGGGCGTCCGGTACGAACTCGTCGAGTGAAGGAGGAAGAGAATGAGCGGAGAGAAGGTACACGACCTGGTCATCATCGGCGGAGGCCCGGCAGGGCTCACGGCGGCAATTTACGCATCACGGGGCCGGCTCGACACGGTCGTGCTGGAGAGGGGCGTCATCGGAGGGCAGGCAGCGGCAACGGAAATCATCGAGAATTACCCGGGTTTCCCCGAGCCGATAGAAGGGCCCGAACTGATGGAAAGGTTCGAGGCGCAGGCGAAGAGGTTCGGCGCGAAAATCGAGTACGGCTTCGTCACGGAGGTAGATTTCTCCGGTGACCCCAAAATAGTGAAAACGGACACGACGGAGTACCGCGCGAGAACGGTCATCATCGCAACGGGAGCCCAGCCCCAGAAACTCGGTGTGCCGGGTGAGGAAGAGCTCGCGGGAAGGGGCGTATCCTACTGCGCCACCTGCGACGGGGCATTCTTCAAGGACGCCGAGCTCGCCGTCGTCGGGGGAGGGGACTCTGCCGTCGAAGAGGGGATATTCCTCACCAAGTTCGCGAAGAAGGTATACATCATCCACCGCCGCGACAAGCTGAGAGCCACCGCCATCATTCAGGAGAGGGCCTTCGCCAACGACAAGATAGATTTCGTCTGGGACAGCGTCGTGGAGAGCATTAACGGGAAGGACGCAGTTGAATCTGTGACTCTCAAAAACGTGAAGACGGGGGAGAAGAAGGACCTTCCCGTCCAGGGCGTGTTCATCTATGTGGGCCTCGTCCCCCAGTCACAGCTCTTCAAGGGCAAGGTGGAAATCGACGAGCGGGGATACATCGTGACGGACGAGTTCATGAGGACCAGCGTGCCGGGAGTCTTCGCCGTCGGCGACGTGAGGAGGGCTCTGGGAAGGCAGGTCGCGACCGCTGTGGGGGACGGGTGCGTGGCCGCCCTCATGGTGGAAAAATATCTGTCAGAACAGGAAGTCGTTTGAGGGGGGAGAAAATGGCTGAGAAAGAAGTGGGCAAGGTGGAAAATTACTTCTCGAAAATCGGCGTCGCCGCAGTGAGGGTGACGGCGGGGGAGCTCCGCGTGGGAGACACGATAAGAATCTCGGGCGCCACGACGGACCTGACCCAGACCGTCGAGTCGATGCAGGTGGAACACCAGAACGTCGAAACGGCGAAGGAGGGAGACCTGGTGGGGCTCAAAGTGTCAGACCGCGTGAGGCCCGGCGATAAGGTCTTCCTCGTCACCGAGGAGTGAGATTCACTCCTTCTCTTCCTCCAGCTTCTTCAGGTTCTTCATCTGGACGGTGGCAAGCTCGATAGCCCTCTTCGCCTCCCTGTGGTCGGGGAGGAACGTGAGGATTTTCTTCCACTTCTGAATGGCAAGCCCCAGGTTCCCCTCCCGGTACTCAGCAAGCCCGCCCTCCATCAGCTTCCGGGCGCACAGGTCGATGCTCTCCTCCACCTCCTGGGCCGTGACGCCCGCTTCCTTACCCACATCTTCCTTCCCGGCCAGCGCGGCCTTCAGGTTGAGGAGGAGCTTCCCGGCCTTCTCGTACTCGCCCTGGGCGATGAGGGAAACGGCTTCTGCCTTCATTCCGGCCAGGGATTCCGCGTAATACCTACGGTAAGGCTTCCCCTCCTCAAGGGAAGCCTTCTCCCTGTTTATCAGGTAGACCACGTCGGCGTAGCGCCTCTTTTCGAAGTACCGGGAGACCTGTTCGTCAAAGGATAACTTCTTCGATTCACTCTCCGCTGAAGGAGGGGCTTTCTCCTCGCGGGGTGCCTGCGCCGGGAGAGTCCTCCCTTTTTCG
>RFHC01000036.1 GCA_003696505.1 Deltaproteobacteria bacterium | reverse complement strand
TCATCGAGTCGACGCAGGTGGGGGTGAGGGATGCCTTTCCTGTCACTCCGTCCACCGCGGAGTCGTCGGAACGGAGAATCTAAGGGCGGGAAACGACACGTACTGCCTGGCGTGCCACGAGGAGATGAACACCCTGAACGAGGAAAAGAGCCTCCCTCTTGCACATCCCGTTTTTTCCGTCCCCGGGGAAGAGGTGGGCGCCAGGCTGGCAGCGGTGGGGGGGAATCTGGGAAAATTCGGCGAAATTATTTGCCGGACCTGTCACGACCTTCACGGCGCGCCGGCTTCTCGACTCCTGAGGATTGAGCCGGAGAAGACCTGTGAACTCTGTCACGACAGGTCGAGGGTGCGTCACGGGAGGAAGGAAATTTCCTGCCTGAATTGCCACCCTCTCCACGGAATGAAGAAACCTCTCTTTGTGGGGGAAAACCCCGCCCGTGCCCTCTGCCTCGAATGCCATGGGATGAAAACGGGGCACCCCGAGGTGGAGACCTCCCGCCAGGAAGGGACTGAGCCTCTCTTCAACAAAAAGGGGAAGCCTTCCGTCAAGGGAATTGTGACCTGCCCCACCTGCCACGACCCTCACGGAGAATCGGCGTATCCCGGTCTGGTGAGGGCCCCCTACGAGGGGTCGTCATTTCTCTGCCTGGATTGTCACAGGGACAAGGAGGGGATAACGCTTACTCCTCACGACCTGCGGCTCGTCATTTCCGAAAACCTCTGCGAGCCTTGCCACCAGCCTCACTTCGGAAGCGAAACGTATATGTGGGGTGTGGGGAATATGGAAGGCAGCTCGATGGCAGAGAAACTGTGTGGGTCATGTCACAGGGAGGGGGGATTCGCCGGGCCCGTAAGTATCAAGGGAGGGCATCCCGTTGATTTTATTCCTCCGTCGAAAGAAGGGCTTCCCCTTCCTTTCTTCGACACTTTCTGGAAGGAAAACGAGCTCGGAATGGTCACCTGTCCCACCTGTCACAACGTGCACGGAGAGAAGATAAGTGCCCTGCCGGAGCAACGTCAGGGACTTCTCAACCTGATGTACCGTTTCGGGGATGAGGTGGGATACATCGAAAGGAGAAATTTCTGCTCTATCTGTCACAGGAGGGAGAAGGCCATCGCGGTGGGACCGCATCGGGAGAAAGAGTGCGAGGAGTGTCACCCCGTCCACGTGAAGGGTTCTTCGGAAGCGAAAAAAGATGTTGCGAGGCTGTGCCTCTCCTGTCACGTTGATGTCCCGGAGAAGGGCGCCTTTGTCTTCTCCCTTCTGGGGAAAACGAAAAAGGAAGGAATGAAAGTTTCGGACTCCGCCATCTTCATCGACGAAACAGGAAGGATATCGGAAGCTGGAGGAGTCTCCTGCCCCAGCTGTCACGACGTGCACACGGCGGGCGTCAGGGAGAAAGGGGGATTCCCCGGAGGGAATCCGTCTGAAGCGTGTCTTTCCTGTCATCCCGAGAAGAGCGCTCTTCGCGATAGCCCTCACGACTTCGGCGACGACATCTGCGGCGAGTGCCACACGATATGCAGGAAAGGTTTTGACGAAAAGGATTTGAGGGAGATTGCCCGCGATTTCGATGCGAATCCTGCTGACGCGCGGTGCCTTATCTGTCACTCGGATTTTGAGGAGGAGGGGTTCTCGTTCGTGCACCCGAAGAAAATGAGGAGGGTGAAGAGCTCTTACGGTGCCATCGTCTACGTGGGAGACCCGGTGACAATGGTTTCCCGAATTCCGGGAGAAAGCAGCCTCTTCTTCCCCCTTTTCGACCAGAAGGGGCGGCCGAGGGAAAACGGGTCGCCCGGGTGCCTCACCTGCCACGACCCCCACCGTGATAACATGGAAACGAAGAGGACGTTTTTCCTCAGGGACCCGTCGGGCTACTTCATATCTGCTGTCTGTCAGCCCTGTCACTCCGATGGAGCCCAGGAGCACGTCCTCAAATTCCACACTCTCAAGAGAAGGGTGTATGAGTGAGATTCCCGGTTTCCCCAGGGGGAAAACCTTCAATGTCGGCATTATCGGCGCGGGGCCGGCCGGGACTTTTACTGCTCTGAACTTCCTCCGCCTTGCCCGGGAAAAAGGCGTCCCCATCCGGGTCGTCCTCTTCGACAGGAAAGAGTTTCACGCCGTCGGACCGAGGGGATGCAACATGTGCGCCGGCGCCATAGGTTATCTCACTTACGAGAAGATACGGTCAATCGGCCTTTCCCTTGACGAACGCGTCGTGAGGCGGATAGCTGACGGGTACGTCTTCCACGGAATGAAAAACGAAGCCAGGATTTATCACCCACAGAGGACGGGGATTTACACCGTATTTCGGGGAGGGGGGCCGGTGATGATGACCTCGCCGTCCTATCAGAGCTTTGACAGGTTCCTTCTCGATGAATGCTTGAAGATGGGGGCTCAATTCGTCAATGCCCGCGTTACGGCCATTGAAAGGGAGGACGGCGAGTTTCCCCCCCGCTACACCGTCGTTGTCGAGGGAGGTCAGAGGGAGTCATTCAACTTCCTCGTCGGAGCATTCGGCGTGAACACGACGATATCGAGAAAATTTCTCCCCGCGTATCAACCTCCCCGGACGTGGCACACATGCCAGGCAGAAATCGAAGTCCCGTCAGGCTATATCGAGAGGGTCATGGGGAATATGATTCACCTCTTCTCCACTCTTGACAGGAAAATCCGATTCCTGGCTGTAACGCCGAAAGACAGGTTTCTCACGATTACCGCAATTGGTGAACACGTAAAGATTGCTTACCTGAGAGAGGAACTCAGGGCGAATCCCGTTGTTCGGAGGTTCCTCCCCGCGGATTACGAGATTCTCTGTCACTGTCACCCCCAGACTCCCGTCGGGTGCGCCCGCAATCCCGTCACCCAGGCTGCAGCCGTCGTAGGGGACGCCTTCACGGCACGGTACCTGAAAAACGGGATAGACTCCGCCTTCGATACGGCGATGACGCTGGTGAATGCTGTCTTCTCGGGGGGGATTTCAAAGGCCGCGCTGGAGAAACTCTACGTCCGACCGTCAGTTGAAAAAATTCACCGTGACAACAGGTTCGGAAAAATCCTCTTCCAGGTTTACGAGAGGATACTCCGGAAGAGGGCTCTCTCCGAAGCATACATTCGTGGTGTGAAGAAGGAAGGAGAGGATGCGTCGCGGGAAGATGCGACGCTGACGAGGGTCCTCTGGGGAATATTTGCCGGTGACCAGCCCTACTCGGAGATAATGAGGGAAGCCCTGAATCCAAAAACCGTGTTGAACTTTTTAAAAATGCTTGTTATTCCTTAAGTGAAAACGTTTAACAGAGAATGCATTTCTTCCGATAAGGAGAAACGTGGCGAGGAGGCAAAAGAAACGGAAGAGGGGTGAGATGAGGGGACGCTCCTTCCTCGTGGTTTTCGGCATTTTCCTCCTCGTCCTCATCGCTTCCGATATTGTCTTCGGACATCTCGGGTTGAGGGAATACGTCACACTGAAGAGGAGGCACGACGCACTCATTGCGAAGCGGATGCTCCTCGAGAAGGAGGTCAGGGGTCTGGAAGCAGAGGTTGAGAGGTTGAAATCCGACATGTCGTACATAGAGGAGATAGCGAGGAGAGAGCTGGGTTTTGTGAAGGAAAGAGAGAAGATCATCATCATCGACGAGTGAGGAGGTCTGACGGTCGCCTCCATGCCCGATTCCCCTCCCCGATATTTTCCATGGAAAAAGACACTGCCGGGTCTTCTTCTCTTTTTCGCATCGGTTATCGGCGCATTTGCTGCTCTCTTTTTCAAATATGAAGGGTCCCGGTTGCGGCCGGTTTTCCTCATTTTTTCCTCCCTCACAGGGCTGGCTTCCGTTCCTTTCATGAGGGAATTCCCCCGGTCGTGGCTGAGGAGGGCCGGACTCGGCCCTGCCCTTTTCTCCCTCTCCGCCCTGATTCCGTCGGAATTCGCGCGGTATCTCTTCCTCTTCGGAATTTCCGGAGGAATCGCTCTATTCCTCCCCCGTGACCAGTTGCTCTTTCCCCTCCTCATCATTCCCTTCCTCCTGGGGCTTTCACTCGTCGTGAAGGCGACACCTGGCGAGTGGCAAACCTTTGCCCTCTTCCTCGTGTTTTCCGGAGTCCTTATCCTCCTCTGTTTCCTCCGGTCGAAGGATGGGGAGTCCCGGAAAGGAGAAGATGATTTGCCAGGCAGGAGGGGAGGGCAGGAAACTCCTGGAGATACGGTCTCATCCCGTGCGCTCGAGATTATCGAGAGGGGGCAGGAGAGGTTGGGAGGGCTTGTCGAAGAAGCGGTAGAGAGGGGGAGGGTTTCCCTCTACCTGAACCTGTTCGGGGTCTTTTTCCCTCTCCGGCGGGAGGAGAAGAGCTTTATCGGGTGCCTCTCCAGGGAGGGGGAAGACGGTGTCGCGTGGGAGACTCACTCCTTCGACCTCCTCTCGCCCCTCGTTAAATCCCCCCTCATCCTGGGGAAGCCGTTCTACATAACGGGAGACGAGGCACGGGAGAATGCTCTCCTGGGGGATAATCCCGATACGGGCCTTGTCTTCTCGTTTCCCGTAATCATCGATGGTGATACGGGGGGATTCGTTTACGGGGAAAGGGAGGGAGACGAGGGGCTGACCCCTTCTGAGAGGGAGGTCGTTTCCCTCGTGGCAGCGCTCACGGGGAGGCTTTCCACCGTCAGCCGGGAAGTTGAAGGAGTAAAGGGAATCGCCCTCCGTTACGACCTCCTCACCTGGTTCATCCGCTCTCTCCCGGAAATGAGGGACACGGATTCCATAATCCGGCTCACGTCGGAAATGGTGGCGCGGTCTCTGGGAGATTCTCTCGTCTACTGCCTCCTCCGGGGGGAGAAAGAGGGAAACTTCCTCATCCTGACGGGAGATGAGGAGGAAGAGAGGGAAGAGGTGGAGTGCGGAGGTTCCATCCTGATGTGGGCTCTTTCGAGGGGAACCCCGCGAATCATCAAAAGGTATGACGGGGATGCCCACGCGATTTACCGAATTCCCGAGAGGCTGCACAGCGTCGTCAGGGACCGGTCTCTCATCGTCTATCCCTTCGCCTTTCAGGGGGAAGAAGGGGAGGTGCTGGAAGGGGTCTTTCTCGTCGTCGCGAGAGAGGGAGAGGGGTTCTCCGGGTGGGACGTGCGCCAGGTGGATTTCATTGTGGACCTGACGAAGCTTGCCCTCCCCGGAGTTCTCCGTGTGGACAGACTCCAGATGGAGACGAGGGTGGACCCTCTGACGGGCCTTGCCAACAGGAGAGAACTTTTCAGGTCGCTGGACAGGGAACTCGGGAGGTCGCAGAGAAGCGGACGCCCCCTTTCCCTTGCGCTTCTCGATATAGACCACTTCAAGAGAATCAACGACACCTACGGTCATCCCTTCGGAGACGAGGTGATAAAGGGAATTGCGAGAATCATGAAGGCTCTCGTCAGACCATACGACATTGTTTCCCGTTACGGGGGAGAGGAGTTCGCCATCGTCCTCCCCGAAACGGACCTGAAGCGGGCGGAGGTAGTGGCGGAGAGGGTCAGGACCTCTGTGAGGAACAGGCTCTTCGAGTGCAGGGGAGAGAGAGTCCCCGTGACAGTGAGTATAGGTATTGCCACCTATCCCGAAGACGGGGAGAACGCTCAGGAATTGATAGACATGGCAGACCGCGCCCTCTACCACTCGAAAAAAAGCGGAAGGGACCGAATCTCAACTGTTTCGGACCTGCTAAAGCAGTCGGGGTAACTGCGTCAGCTGAGACAGACCACTTTTTTCGCCTGCGGGCCTTTCGGTGTTATCACCATCTCGTATTCGACGGTCTGGCCCTCCCGGAGGGTGCGATATCCGTCCATTTCAATCGCGGTGTAGTGAACGAAAACGTCCCTGTCCCCGTCCTGTTCAATGAAACCGTACCCCTTGGTTTCATTGAACCATTTCACCTTCCCTATCCTCCTCATCACTCCCTCCAGCATACTGTATACTGTATACATAAAGGATAGCGGTTCCTCACCCCCCTGTCAAGAAATTTGTAAAAATGAGTTTTAATCATTAAAAGGGGCTTCCATGACCACCCCTGTATCTTCTCCGGGGTGAAAATTCCCTTGATGGTGAGGGGGGGATGATATAAAAGTAGTTGTTTGAAACGAAATTTCCTTTTCTTCTTTCCAGGAGGCACCTGTGAAGGAGTTTATCAGGGACGCCGTCGTCGAAACAGTGTCTTCATACATGGAGAAAAACTTCGGGTACCTTCCCGAAAAGGTGGAGGTGGAAAGGACGACCCAGGAGAGGTTCGGCGATTTCACCACTAACGTGGCTCTCGCGTCGGCAAGGAGAGTGGGAAAACTCCCCCGCGACCTGGCTTCGGAACTTGCCGGACTCCTCTCTGAGCAGGGGAAGGAAATCTTTTCCCGCGTGGAGGTTGCGGGACCAGGGTTCATCAACTTCACCCTGAGTTATCCCTTCATCTGGCAGAGCGTTGATTCCCTCATTGAAGGAAACTACCTTGCTTTTGAGAAAAGGGATTTCCCCCGATTTCTCGTGGAGTTCGTTTCCGCGAACCCGACGGGGCCGCTCCATATCGGCCATGGAAGGGGTGCGGCTTTCGGAGACGCGCTCTGCCGGCTTCTCGCCAGCACGGGGTATCCCGTGGAGAGCGAGTATTACATCAACGACGCGGGAAATCAGATGAAGATACTCGGCAGGTCCCTCTACATACGCTACCTCCAGCTCCACGGAATTGAAACAGAAATGCCGGAGGACCACTATCAGGGGGAGTACCTGGTGGACCTGGCGAGAGAGCTGATTCGGGAGAAGGGGGATTCCTTCGTTCCCTACGACGAAGCGCATCTGGAATTTTTCGTCGAATACGCTGGAGAAAAGATACTCGAAGGGATAAGGAAGGACCTGGAAGATTTCCGCGTTTCCTTCGACCGGTGGTACAGCGAGAAATCGCTTCATGACAGGGGCACCGTCGACCGGTCCATAGAAAAGTTGAAGGAACTCGGTTTCGTCTACGAGAAAGATGGGGCGCTCTGGTTCCGGAGTACGGAATTTGGAGACGACAAGGACCGGGTGGTCGTCCGTCAGAACGGAGAGAAGACCTACTTCGCAGCCGATATCGCCTACCACCTGGACAAGTTCGAGCGCGGTTACGACAAGCTCATCGACATATGGGGAGCCGACCATCACGGGTACGTGAACAGGCTCAAAGCGGCCGTCCAGGCCCTGGGGAGGTCGGCCGACGACCTGGAGGTGATTCTCGTTCAGTTCGTTACGCTCATAAAAGACGGGAAGAGCGTTTCCATGAGTACCCGGGCGGGCCAGTTTGAAACGCTCCGGGACGTCATGAACGAGGTGGGGACTGACGCGGCCCGTTTCTTCTACCTCATGAGGAGTGCCCACAGCCACCTGGAATTTGACCTGGACCTCGCCAAAGAGACGACATCGGAAAACCCCGTATACTACGTCCAGTACGCTCACGCGAGGATATGCAGTCTCTTTCGAGAGGCCGGCGAGAGAGGTTTTGCCATCTCCGGGAAACTCTCCGTTTCCGGGCTCGAAGGCGATGAGGACCGGTCCATCATGATGAAACTCCTCGATTTCAGGGACCTGCTCGGAGAGGCTGCGAGGGCCCTTGAACCTCACCGGATTCCCTTTTACCTCATCGAACTTGCCAGACTCTTTCATTCCTATTACAACAAATACAGATTCCTCGACGAGGAGAGGGAGCTCTCTCTGAGGCGCCTCGCCCTGGCCTCGGCCGTCAGGGAAGTCTTGAAGAAGGGGCTTGAGATAATCGGCGTATCCGCGCCGGAGAGGATGTAATGGCAATTCTCAAATTTAATAGGGGGAAGAAGAAAGACAGCGCGGGGACGAAACTCCTCATTGCAATCCTCTTCGTCCTCATGTTCGTCATTTTCCTCATCGGGCTCCAGATCGGGAGAATCGTGGAAAAGGGGCT
>RFHC01000212.1 GCA_003696505.1 Deltaproteobacteria bacterium | reverse complement strand
GTCGCATAGGCCTGGTAAAACTCGAGCATCGTGAATTCCGGATTGTGCTGGGTGGATATACCCTCGTTTCGGAAGTTCCTGTTAATCTCGAAAACTCTCTCGAATCCGCCGACGAGGAGCCTTTTCAGGTAGAGTTCGGGAGCGATTCGGAGGTAAAGGTCCATGTCGAGGGCGTTGTGATGCGTGATGAACGGGCGGGCAGCGGCACCCCCGGGTATCGGGTGCATCATCGGCGTTTCCACTTCGAGAAATCCCCTCGACGTGAGAAAGTTTCTGATGAAAGAAATGATCTCCGTCCTCTTTCGGAACCTCTCTCTCACGTCCTCATTGACAATCAGGTCCACGTATCTCTGGCGGTAACGGGTCTCCACGTCGGTCAGTCCGTGCCACTTCTCCGGAAGGGGACGGAGCGACTTGACGATGAGCCTGAAGTCGGACGCGTCTACCGTCAACTCTCCCGTCTTCGTCCGGAAGACCCTGCCGCGGCACCAGAGAAAGTCTCCGATATCGAGGTATTTTTTGAAAAATTCATACTTTTCCCCGAGCGTCGACTTCTGCAGGAATACCTGGAGGCGTCCATCTCTGTCCTGTATCACCACGAAAGAGGCTTTTCCGAACTTTCGAATCGCCATGACTCGCCCGGCGACGGCAACCTCCTCGTCAACCGTCTGGAGCTTCTCCGCATCAATTGCCCCGAATTTCTCCCTCACCTCTCCCGTGGTATGAGTGACCCGCACGTCGTTGGGATACGGGTTGAGCCCCATCTCTTCCAGTTCCTGCTTTTTCCGTATCCTCTGCGCAATAATCTCGTTTACTTCTTCCATCTCGCTGTCCCCTTTCGCGCTGTTAATTTGCCGCCTGAAGAAGATAGGCTCGGATGAAGTCGTCTATTTCCCCGTCGAGGACGGCGTCTACGTTCCCCTCTTCGTAATTCGTCCTGTGGTCCTTGACGAGGCGGTAGGGCTGAAGGACGTAGGAGCGAATCTGGGACCCCCAGGCTATCTCCTTCTTTTCCTTGTGAAGCTCCGCCATCTTCTCCTGACGCTCTCTGAGTTCGAGCTCGTAGAGTTTTGACTTGAGGATTTTCAGGGCCATCGCCTTGTTCTTGTGCTGGGACCTCTCGTTCTGACACTGAACGACGATACCTGTGGGGATGTGCGTAATCCTCACGGCAGACTCAGTTTTGTTCACGTGCTGTCCGCCTGCGCCGCTGGCCCGATACGTATCTATTCGAAGGTCCTCGTCACGAATTTCCACCTTAATTTCGTCGTCAACCTCGGGGGACACGAAAACGGAGGCGAAAGAAGTGTGCCTCCGCTTGTTGGCGTCGAAGGGGGAAATCCTGACGAGGCGGTGGACGCCGCTTTCCGCCTTCAGGTAACCGTAAGCGTTTTCCCCCTTTATGAGAAGGGTGGCAGACTTTATTCCAGCCTCCTCTCCCGGTTGATAATCGAGGACCTCCACCTCATAACCGTTTTTCTCCGCCCAGCGGGTGTACATCCTGAGCAGCATCGACGCCCAGTCCTGGGACTCCGTCCCTCCCGCGCCGGGGTGAATGGTGAGAATCGCGTTCTTTCCATCTTCCTCGCCCGAGAGCATTCGGGAGAGTTCAAGTTTTTCGAGAATCCCCTCTATCTTCCCGAAGGACTCCTCAATTTCCGGGAGAATCTCCTCGTCTTTTTCCTCTTCGTAAAGCTCGACCATGACCTCCAGGTCCTCGAGAGACCTCTCCATCGCGTCCCATCGGGCAAAGAAAGACTCCAGTTCTTTCTTCTCCTTGAGGAGTTCCTGCATCTTCTGACGGTCTTTCCAGAATTCTTCCGAGGAGGATTTCTCTTCTATCTCTTCGAGGCGGGCTTTCCTGCTCGCAACGTCAAAGATAACCTCTTAATTCTTCAACCCTTTCCTTCAACTGCTCCAGTCTTTCCTCAAAAACTCCTGCCATGATTCGACCTCCTTATCCAGAGTGCTGCCGCCAGGAACAAAAGAAATATCCCTGCGATACATGAATTTAAAAGATTAGCACTTCTGACGTAAAATGTCACCCCGGTGAGAAGCGGAACGCTGGCTGTGAAACTTCCCCTTTTAAATAAGGGTTTCTCCGCTTCCGTCTCTCCCTTCCAGTTTATCACGGCTGAAATTCCCCCATTTGCGCAGCGCACCATGTATCTCCCCGTCTCTACAGCCCTCATTGAAGCCATTGCAAAGTGCTGGTACGGAGCGCCCGTGTCTCCAAACCAGGCATCGTTCGTCACGTTCACGAGGAGATTCGCCCCCCTCCGAACCCCCTCGACGGCGAGAACGGGATATATCGCCTCGTAACAGATGGATGGGGCAACGGAAATTTTCCCCGCCTTCACGAGGACAACCTCCCTTCCCCGGGAAAAATCCTCACCCCCTTCTGTCAATTTATCAACGAAGAAAAAGAGAGGCCTGAGGGGAACGTACTCTCCGAAAGGCACGAGTTTCAGTTTGTCGTACTTTCCGAGCATGAAACCGTCTGGCGAGAAGAGGACGACGCTGTTGAAAAACTTTCCCTTTTCGCTCTCGTACCAGGGGACTCCCGTCAGAATGGGAACATTTACTTCCTGGAGAATTGTGAAAAATCTGGACGTGGGCTCTTCATCCCAGTAGAGGAAAAAGGGAAGAGCAGTTTCCGGCCAGACGACGAGGTCCCCGCGAAAACCCCAGGTAAGGTCTCGAAGAATCTCGAGCGTTTCCTCCTGGAAAGAGCTGTCCCACTTCTTCCACTGGTCAATGGCAGGCTGGACGACCAGGATGGAAACAGAGGATTCCCCTTTCGGGGGGTGAGAAAGCCGCGCCTGGTTGAGCATTCCCATGAAAAAAACCACGAGCACTCCACACGAGAAGAGGGAAAGGGGAGACATTCCCTTCCTCCCCGTCCCTGTCCGGTGGACGGCCAGAGAGAGAAAGGCATTGACGAGCATAATGAGAAATCCAAGTCCGATCACCCCGGTGTATGCTGCGGCATTTACGGTGAGGGAATTCCCGTACTGGGAATATCCGAGGAGGAGCCAGGGAAATCCCAGGTCCCATTTAATTCGGATAATTTCGAGAGAAGACCAGACAGCAGGTGCCGCCAGAACTGCTCCCTCTCCCAGAGAATCGACGAGAAACCCGAGCATCCAGGTGAAGAGGGAAAAATAAATGGAGATGTACAGCGAGAGAAGGATTGCCGCCGCCCATCCGGCAACGTGACCGAGTTTCCCGTAAGTGGATATCGTGAAGTCCACCCACGTAAGGAGGGGAAGGGTGCTGACGAATCCGAAGAAGAGTCCACTTCGAATTCTCTTCCACGCCGGACCCCCTCTGAGCACCTGCAGGAGGAGAGGGACAAACGCCACGAAGGAAAACCAGGGCACACCCCTCACGCGGCCCGGCATGGATAGGGCAAGGAGAGCCCCCCCGAGGACGAGGGAAATCCAGGGCCTCTCACTCCACAGCTTTTCCCGT
>RFHC01000211.1 GCA_003696505.1 Deltaproteobacteria bacterium | reverse complement strand
GTCCCGGAGGGAGCGAAGGGACTCCCGAAACACCTTTTTCTTCTCCGGGGGAAGCTGCCGGAAACGCCGGGCAAACTCGAGGACCTTCTTCCGCTGCCCCGGAGGGAGTTTCCGGAGTTTTTTCCACCGCCTGAGGAGTCTCCTCTTCTTCTCGGGCGGGAGGTTCCTGAACTTCCTGTATTTCCTGAGGATTCTCCTCCTCACCTGAGGGGGGAGGTTTTTCCACCGGCGGTATCTCTCGATGATTCTCCTCTTCCTTTCCGGCGGGAGGCGCCGCCACCACTCCCTCGTCTCCGGGCGGTTGAACCTCCTCCGCTTCATCTGGGCGGTGCGGAGGGGCCACCGTTCCCCTCCCCGCATCCTCGTTATTCCGGGTCCGGTGTGGGCAGAGGTTTTCCCTGGCGTGAGGGGGAGGGTCAGGGTGAGTGCGGTGAGAAGGGTTACTATTGCTAAAAGAGCCTTTTTCATGCCTCTTTCCTCCCCGATTCGGTCAGTTCCTCCAGTTCATCCAGGGTCTTGAGGAGGTCGAGAAAGTCGCCCCCTTCATCCCCTGATTCTTCCAGGAGGAGGATGAGTTCCAGTTCCTCGTCGGATATGTTCTCCATCTCGCTCACCACCGTCTCTTCTCTGAGCCCCGGTTTTTCCACTTTCCCCTTCCAGGGAATCCCGGAGTAGAGGGCGACCAGTAAAAGTCCCAGCACAGACGCCGCCAGCGCCGGTTTGAGGAAGGGGTAAAGTGATGGTTTTTTCTCCATTCCGAGCCTTTCTCTCGCTCTTTCGAGGTTCTTCTCCACTGCTTCCCGGGGGGGTTGCGGGAGGTCTCCCGCCTTCTCTCCGAGGGCTCTGAAAAGGTCCCGGACTTTTCGGCACTCTCCGCACCGGGAGAGGTGCTCCTCAACAGCGAGGGACTCTTCCCGGGAAAGTTCCCCGTCCAGATACGGGGATATGAGCCGCCGAATTTCTGTGCACCTGTTCATGGTCTTATCCTCCGTCATATTGAACCCCGTTTTCCTCCTCAGGTTTCACGAAAGGCGGCATCGAATCGCTCCGCCAGAAAGGCCCGGGCGCGGAATATCCGCAGTTTCACCGCCCCTTCAGAGATTCCCATGACCTCCCCGATTTCCCGGTAACTCATTCCCTCTCCCTGTGCCATGAGGAAGGGGGTCCTCAGGTTTTCCGGCATCTCGGAGAGAGCCTTCTCCAGGACCTGGAGGGTCTCCTTCTTCTCGAGAATTTCAGAAGGGTCGGGACAGGAGGATGGGGTCGTCTCCAGGGAGAGCTCGAAGGGGGTGAGTTCTCCCTCACCTCCGTCCACTTCCGGGTCTTTTTTCCGGGAGTCCCGGATGTAATTGAGGAGCACGTTTCGCGCGATGGTGTAGAGAAAAGTGGAAAACTTCGCCGTCGGTTCGTAGCGGCCGGCCGAGCGGAAGAGCCGGACGAGCACCTCCTGTGCCAGGTCCTCCGCCGTATGCCGGTTGCCCGTCGAGCGGAGGAAGAAACCGTAGAGCTTTCCGAAGTGTCTCCGGAAGAGGACGTCGAATGCCCCCTCCTTCCCCTTTCTGAGGAGGAGCATCAGTTTCTCGTCGGGGAGGCGTGCGTAGAGAATCCTCATCGCTTATAATTAACCCACATTTGAAGAGGACGTTTCAACGCTATATTCAGTAGGGATGGCGCGGAAAGAAGAAGGGAGGTTTCGAGAATGGAAAAGCTGGTGGAGGAACTTCTCCGTCGCATCGGCGAGGACCCGGAGAGGGAGGGGCTGAAGAGGACACCCGAGAGGGTGGCGAAGGCGCTGAAATTTCTCACTTCCGGGTACGGACAGGACCCCAAGGAGGTACTCCGGCGCGCCCTCTTCACAGAGATGTACGACGAGATGGTCATCGTGAAGGACATCGACATCTTCAGCCTCTGTGAGCACCACCTCCTCCCTTTTTTCGGGAAATGCCACGTCGCCTACATCCCGAAAAAGAAAATCGTGGGTCTCTCGAAAATCGTCCGCGTCGTCGATATTTACGCGAAGAGGCTCCAGGTCCAGGAGAGGCTGACCCAGGAAATCGCGACGGCTATCCAGGACACTCTCAACCCTTACGGGACCGCCGTCGTCATCGAGGCCTACCACCTCTGCATGATGATGAGGGGAGTGGAGAAGCAGCACGCCCGCGCCGTTACCTCCTCGATGCTCGGCGTCTTCAGGACGAACACCCCCACGCGGATGGAGTTTCTCGACCTCCTGAAGACGGGGGGCAGCTCCCTCCGGTGAGGCGTTGACAGCGAGACGGTTCCTCTGCTATCCTTTTATTAGCACTCTTGACTTGAGAGTGCTAATAAGCGGATTTCAAAGGCGAAATGGAAAAGATAGACAGGAGAGCGGAAATAATCCTCAAGGCCGTGGTGGAGGAGTACGTCCGGGTGGCGGAGCCCGTGGGGTCGAGGACTATCGCCAAGAGGATACCGCTGAACATCAGTTCCGCCACCATACGGAACGTCATGTCGGACCTGGAGGAGATGGGGTACCTCTACCAGCCCCACACCTCTGCCGGGAGAATTCCCACCTCGGAGGGATTCCGCTACTACGTGGACAGGCTCATGGAGGTGAAGGAACTGGGGGCTGAAGAGAAGGAGGCCATCGCGGGGACGATAGAGAGTGCGGAAGGTGATGCCCTCGGGGTGCTGAAGGAGGCGTCCCGACTCCTCTCCGACATGATTCGGCAGGCGTGCATCGTCATTGCCCCGGGTCCCGACAGGATGATTCTCAAGCACATTAGCTTCGTCCGGCTCTCGAAGGAGAAGATGCTCGTCATTCTCGTCGGGAAGTCGGGTCTCATTCAGAACAGGGTGTTCGCTTACGACGAAGAGATTTCACAGGCAGAACTGGACCGAATTTCCAACTACCTGAACGCCGAAATCGTCGAGGGCAAGACGATTCAGGAGATACGGGCCCACATCGTGAGGGAATTGAAGAGGGACAGGGCGCGCTACGACCGTCTCATGAAGAGGGCTCTCGACTTCAGCGAGCGGGTTGTCTCCCAGAGCGCAGAGAACGTCATCGTGGAGGGCCAGACGAAGGTCTTTGAACAGCCTGAGTTCGTCGAGAACCTGGAGAGGCTGAAGCAGGTGATGCGGAGTTTCGAGGAGAAGTCGGTCCTGCTGAAGCTCCTGGACAGCACCCTTCTCTCGGAGGGAGTTCAGATTTCCATCGGAGCGGAGAACGCCCTGGAGGAATTCAAGGACATGTCGCTCGTGGCGGCCGGGTACAGGCGGTCCGACTCTACCCTCGGGACTATCGGGGTCATCGGGCCGGTCCGGATGGACTACGGCGTCGTCATTCCCTTTGTCGAGTATACTGCTCAGGTTTTGAGCAGGATTTTCGAAGAGAAATAATCAGAAAAAGAGGTGCCGGAAATGTCCGAAAAGGAGAAGGAGAAGAAAGGGAATCATATGTCCACGCCGGAGGAAGCGACGGTGGAAGAGGAAAAAGAGCTCCAGGCCGGGGAAGGGGAAGAAGCATCCCCCCCGGAAAATGATTCCCCCGCGGGAGAGGAGTCTCCCCGAGAAGAGACCCTGGAGGAGAAACTGGAGAGGCTGGAGAGGGAGAACGAGGAACTCAGGAACAGGATTCTCTACCTCCACGCCGAGATGGACAATTTCCGCAAGAGGACGGCGAAGGAGAAGGAGCAGCTCATCACCTACGGGAACGAAAATCTCCTGCGGGAACTTCTCCCCGTGCTGGACCACCTGGAACTTGCCATCTCCCACGGCGAGGGAGACGAGAAGGTGCGGCAGTTTCTCTCGGGCGTGGAGATGACGTATAATGAATTTTTAAACGTTTTGAAAAAGTTTGGGGTGGAGCAGATAGACCCCGGCGAAGGGCCGTTCGACCCGAACCTCCACGAGGCGGTTTCCAGCGTCGAAGTGGAGGGGAGAGAGCCGGGGACGATTTTTCAGGTCGTCAGGAAGGGGTACACCCTTAACGGAAGGCTCATCCGCCCCGTCCAGGTGGTGGTCGTGAAAGAGTCGGAGAAGGGGGACGGAGAGGAAAAGGAAGAGGAGAAAGCCCATTGAAGAAGGAGAGAATCTTCTCCCGGGAAGAATCTGCGGCGGGCGGGGAGTGAGCCGTGAAGGGAGACAAGGACTATTACCGGATACTCGGCGTCCCGAGGGACGCATCGCTTGACGAGATAAAGAAGGCTTTCCGGAAGCTCGCCCTCAAATACCATCCGGACAGGAATCCCGGAGACAAGGAAGCGGAGGAGCGTTTCAAGGAAATCAACGAGGCTTACCACGTTCTCTCCGACCCGGAGAAGAGGCGGATGTACGACCTCTACGGGACCACGATGGGGTCGGGGACATCGGAAGGGTTCGGGTTTTCCGATTTCGGTTTCAACGTGGGGGGCTTTGAAGACATCTTCTCCGAATTTTTCGGCGACATTTTCGGGAGGAGCTCGCGGTCGCGGGCGCAGAGAGGAGCGGACCTGCGCTACCGCCTCGAAATAACTTTCGAGGAAGCAGCCCGGGGAGCCCAGAAGGAGATACGCTTTCCCCGGCAGGAGACGTGTCCTGACTGCGGCGGCAACGGGGCGAGGAACGGGACGGCCGTGGAAACGTGCCCCGTCTGCGGCGGGAGAGGGCAGGTCTCCTATCAGCAGGGGTTTTTCAGCGTGACCAGGACCTGCTCCCGATGCCGCGGTGAGGGGAGGACGATCAGGGAGTACTGCCCCCGCTGCAAGGGCAGCGGGACGGTGATGAGGGAGAAGAAAATCACCGTCCGGATTCCCCCCGGGGTCGATAACGAGACGAGGCTCAAGGTTCGGGGCGAGGGGGAACCGGGCAAGTATGGCGGACCTCCCGGAGACCTTTACGTCGTCATCTCCGTGAAGCCCCACCCTCTCTTTCAGAGGGAAGGGAACAACGTCATCTGCGAGGTCCCCATCACATTCCCCCAGGCTGCCCTGGGTGCGGAAATAGAGATTCCGACGCTGGAGGGGAAGGAAAAGCTGAAAATCCCTGCCGGGACGCAGACGGGAACGGAGTTCGTCCTCCGCGGAAAAGGATTCCCCGTGCTCAACGGGTACGGGAGGGGCGATTTCGTCGTCCGCGTCATCGTCGAGGTCCCGAAGCGCCTCACCAAGAGGCAGAAGGAACTTCTCAGGGAGTTCGAGAATCTCTCGAAGGGCTCACAGGGGCCTCTGGGGAAAAGTTTCTTCGAAAAGGTAAGGGAGCTGTTCGGGTAAACGGTGAAGAGACGGTCCGATATGGGGAGGGGGAGCGCCTGGTTTCTGGCCTGCCTCGCTGCCATCCTCGTTTTCCTCACCCTCTCACAGACGAGTGCCCCCGGTCAGGTTGAGCAGGTTTCCTCTGAGGGGTCGTATACCCCCATCGAGGGCGAGGGGAGGGTGACGGCGCGGGACCTGATAGAAATAGAGGAACTCCTCCGCCGGGCGAGGATAGGAGACGCCCTGGAGAGAATGGGAGAGGCCGTTACCCGGCCCGTAAGCGACGAGAGGAAGGGGTATGTCTACTTCCGGAGGGCCCGGGTCGAATACGCTCTGGGAAGATATCAGGACGCTCTGGAGGACGTGAAGAGGGCGATTACCCTTCTGGAAGGGAAGTACCTCCTCCTCTCGGCAATGCGCCTCCGGATGAAGATATACGCCGACATCGGCTGGTACAGGGAGGCGAGGCAGATTGCCCGTTACCTTCTGGACGAGGGATTCGTCGATGTTTCCGACAGGGAGATATACCTCTTCATCGCCCGGGCCGATGCGGCCCTGGAGGATGCTCCCG
Organism: Deltaproteobacteria bacterium; assembly: GCA_003696505.1. Taxonomy (GTDB): domain Bacteria; phylum Desulfobacterota; class Deferrimicrobia; order J040; family J040; genus J040. Next base: position 12,176 of record RFHC01000211.1, on the reverse strand, counting down.
CGGCGGTGAGGGATTACGAGAAGGCCTTTCTCCTCGCTCCCCTTGAGGAAAGGGAGCGGATTTTCGATGAGATGAGCGTCAAGGTGGGGGGAGTCTTCGCCAGGGCGAAGGGCCCGACGCTCTTCAACAGGTGTCTCGAAGGGATAAACTCCCTCCGATTCCGTGTCTTCGTCCTCGAATCGGCCATCCGTTTCTGCCTGAGGGGGAAATTCCTCGGTTTTGCCCAGCTCTTTCTCTCCCGCTACGCTCCCCTGGCCCCTCTGGAGGAGAGGGACGACGTCCTCGATGTCTTCCGTTACCAGATGGAGGAGATGAAGAGGGACAAGCCGAAGGTGGCGCTCTACCTCCCCTTTGACGGGAAATTTGCAGAATACGGGATGAATTTCCTCATGGGGGTGGAGCTGGCGGCGAGGAAACAGGCTCTCGCCGGGGGGGTCTTCGACCCGCCCTGGTTCATTCTCGTCCGCGACACCTCGTCGAGCGCGGTCCTCCTGGACAGGGACATCTCGACGGGGTCTCTCGGGAGAGACGTGGTGGCCGTGGGGGGTCCTCTCTTGAGCCGGGAAGCGTATTACCTCCTCCTCACCCCTGACGCGCCTCCCGTCTTTTACCTGGGACAGAGGTTTATCCAGAAGGAGGGACCCTTCGTCAACTTTGCCCTCAAGCCGTTTCACGAAATGCTCGCCCTCGCCACCTCTGCATACGGGAGGGGCGTGTTTGCCCCCGCCATCTTTTACCCTGAGAACGGATACGGGAGAGCCTACAGGGACGCGCTGGTGCGGGCGCTTCTCGAGATGGGGATAAGGATAGCCGGAGAGTTTTCCTACTCGCCGGAGACGAAGGACTTTATCCCCCTCCTGAGAAACATCGTCGGGTGGGAGGTCTTCAAGGAGTTTTCCGAGGCAGAGGAGAAGGGAGTGACCACCCCCGTCCCGTTTGACGGGGCGTTCATCCTCGATACCCCCGGAAGGGGCCTCCTCCTCCATTCCCAGATGATTCACAGCAACATAAAGGTCCCGGCATTCGTCCCCGTTTCCTGGAGCGAGAAAGAGGTCCTGGACGACCTGAAAGGGGACGTGAAGGACCTCTACACGGTTACCGACTTTCCCTTCGTGTCTGACGACAGGGAGGTGAAGGGTTTTATTGAGAACTTCACGGAGGTTTTCGGCCTTTACCCCACCCGCTACGCCGCCTACGGTTACGATTTCGGGACATTCATTACCTCTTATCTTCGGGAGAAATACCTGATGGAGAAGTCATACGGACTCTCCACCCCTCCTCTCGTCGACTGGATGGGGGAGAGGAGGCTGGACGGCGTGACCGCACCCGGAGAGATGGATGGGAGGGGGGTTTTCGTGAGAAACCTTTACACTTTGAGGGTCGATTCGGGTAGAATTGAGATAGTTTTCCCCGTATACTGACGCGTCTGAGGAGGTGAAAAATGTCCATAAGGAAAGCGGTTTTCCCCGCGGCGGGCCACGGGACGCGGTTTCTCCCGGCGACGAAGGCACAGCCGAAGGAGATGCTTCCCCTCGTGGACAAACCCCTCATTCAGCACTGCGTCGAAGAGGTGGTTTCCTCGGGAGTCCGGGACATTCTCATCGTGACGGGCCGGGGCAAGCACTCCATCGAGGACCACTTCGACGTCTCCTACGAACTCCAGGAGCTCCTCCGGAGCAGGGGAAAACTGGAAGAGTTGAAGAAAATGAAAAAAATCGTCGACATGGCGAAGTACTTTTACGTCAGGCAGAACATGCCCCTCGGACTGGGGCATGCCGTCCTGCAGGCGAAAAACTTCGTCGGCGACGAGGATTTCGTCGTCGTTTTGGGAGATGACATCATCGATTCGGAGAAACCCGTAACGGCGCAACTCATTGAGGCGTATCAGGTGCGGGGAAGGGGAATCTACCTGGCCGTGGAGAGGGTTGACCCGAAAGAGGTGGACAAGTACGGAATCGTCAGCGTGAAAAACCAGGACGGGAAGGTATACGAGGTGGAAGACATGGTGGAGAAGCCCTCCCCCGAAGAGGCGCCCTCCAATCTCGCCATCATCGGGCGGTACATCCTCCCTCCAGAGATTTTCCCGGCGCTGGAGGAGACTCCCCCGGGGAAGGGAGGCGAGATTCAGCTCACCGACGCGATGAAGAAACTCCTGGGGAAGGTCCCCGTCTACGCCGTCGAGTTTGAGGGGACGCGGTACGATTCGGGGAACAAACTCGGGTTTCTCAAGGCGAACGTCGTCTTCGCCCTGAAGAGAGAAGACCTCCGGGAAGGACTCGTCGATTTCCTGAGGCAACTGGCGGAGAGAGAGTTCGCCCTGTGAGGAGAACGGCCTGAATGGGCGAACAGAAAAGGTCGAGTTCGAAAGTTCCCCTTCGCGAGAGGAGAAGAGGGGAGGAGAGGAGAGTCATCTCTCCCCCCGTCGACATCTTCGAGACGCCGGAGGGTCTTTTCGTCCTCATCGAAGTCCCCGGCGTCCCGCCGGAATCGATATCCGTTACCGTCTCCGGTCCTCACATCTCCGTGTCGGGGGAGAAAAAACTGGAGGAGAATGAGGCCTCGGGGCGGTATATTCGGTTAGAAAGGCACTACGGGAAGTTTCAAAAGAACTTCGAGGTCATCGGAGCATTCAATACGTCTCTGACGGAGGTAACTGTGAAAAACGGTGTCCTGACGATGTTCGTCCCCCGCTGTGAGGAGAGGCGGGGAAAGGAGATACGGGTAAACGTGACGATTGACAGGTCAGGGGAGGGAGAACTTGGCTGAAGAGAGGAAATGGGAAGACCAGGTCGAAGAAGAAGGCGCCGCGGAAGGTGATGAGACCCCGCGGGGGCGGGAAGAGGAGGTTCCGGAAGAGCTCCCCCTCCTCCCCGTGAGGGACATCGTCATTTTCCCTTACATGACGCTTCCCCTTTTCGTTGGGAGGGAAGCCTCCGTTGCGGCAGTCGACGAGGCGCTCTCCGGCAAGAGGTACATATTCCTGGCGAGCCAGAAGGACCCTGCCATAGAAGAGCCCGAGGTTGACGACATCTACCGCGTCGGCACGGTGGCGATGATTATGCGGATGCTCAAACTCCCTGACGGGAGGATAAAGATTCTCATTCAGGGGATCGTCAAGGGGAGGATAAAGGAGTACACCGCCTTCCGTCCCTGCATGCGGGTGAAAATCGAGAAGCTCGACGAGCCGGAGCTCGAGGAGATTCCCATCGAAGTCGAGGCTCTCATGCGCTCGGTGAAGGAGAAGATTGAGAGAATCCTCTCCCTGAAAAACCTCCCGCCCGAAATCGCTTCCGTCACCGAGAACATCAACAACCCCGGGATTCTGGCGGACCTGGTTGCGTCGAACCTTCGACTGAAGCTTTCCGAGGCGCAGGAAGTTCTCGAAATCGTTGACCCGATCGCGAGGCTGGAGAAAGTGAACCGGCTCCTCACGAGGGAGCTCCAGGTGGCCGAACTCCAGGCAAAGATTCAGGAACAGGCGCGGGAGGAGATAAGCAAGTCCCAGAAGGAGTACTTCCTGCGGGAACAACTCAAGGCGATTCGCCACGAACTGGGGGACCTGGACGGGAAGGCGGAGGAGATAGAGGAACTGAGGCAAAAGATAGAAAGCGCGGGGATGCCCGAGGAGGCTCGAAAGGAGGCGGAAAAACAGCTCAGGCGCCTCGAGATGATGCATCCGGATTCCGCAGAGGCGGCAATCGTCCGCACTTATCTCGACTGGCTCGTGGAGCTCCCCTGGAGCAGGTCCACCCGGGACCGCCTCGACATCAAGAAGGCGAAGAAGATTCTCGACGAGGACCACTACGACCTGGAGCAGGTGAAGGAGAGAATCCTCGAATACCTCGCTGTCAGGAAGATGAAGCGGGACATGAAGGGGCCCATCCTCTGTTTCGTCGGACCTCCCGGTGTGGGGAAGACTTCCCTCGGGAAGTCCATCGCCCGGGCAATGGGGAGGAAGTTCGTTCGCATCTCCCTCGGAGGCGTGAGGGACGAGGCGGAGATTCGAGGGCACAGGCGCACCTACGTGGGAGCGCTTCCCGGGAGAATCATCCAGGGCATCAAGCAGGCGGGCACGAATAACCCGGTTTTCATGCTCGACGAGATAGACAAACTGGGAATGGACTTTCGGGGTGACCCTTCCTCTGCGCTCCTGGAGGTCCTCGACCCGGAGCAGAACTTCATGTTCTCGGACCACTACCTGAACCTCCCCTTCGACCTCTCTAAAGTGATGTTCATCACGACGGCGAACATGGTGGACCCGATACCCCCTGCTCTGAGGGACAGGATGGAAATCATCCGCATCCCCGGTTACACGGAACTGGAAAAGCTGGAGATAGCCCGGCGCTACCTCATTCCCCGGCAGGTGAAGGAGAACGGGCTTTCCGAAACGGAAATCACCTTCACCGACAGGGCAATTCTCACCATCATCAACCAGTACACGCGCGAGGCGGGTCTGCGAAATCTGGAGAGGGAAATCGCGTCCATCTGCAGGAAGGTGGCGAGAAAGATAGCCGAGGGGCGGAAAGGGCCCTTCCGGATAACGGCTGCAAACGTCCACAAGTACCTCGGTGCTCCCAGATACCTCCCCGAAGCGGAAGCGGAGGATGACCAGGTGGGAGTGGCGACGGGACTGGCCTGGACGATGGCGGGAGGGGATATCCTCTTCGTTGAGGTTTCCGTCGTGAAAGGGAAGGGGCGCATCACCATTACGGGACACCTGGGCGAGGTGATGAAGGAGTCTGCCCAGGCTGCCGTTACTTACACCCGGTCGCGCGCCTCGCTTCTGGGCATCGACGAGGAGTTTGCCTCGCGCACGGACCTCCACATTCACGTCCCTGCGGGGGCGATTCCGAAGGACGGTCCCTCGGCGGGCATCACCATCGCCACGGCCCTCGTTTCCGCCCTGACGGGCATCCCCGTGAGGAGGGACGTTGCCATGACGGGAGAGGTGACGCTGAAGGGAAGGGTCCTCCCCGTGGGCGGGTTGAAGGAGAAGACTCTGGCAGCCATGAGGGCGGGAATAAAGACGGTTGTCCTTCCGGAGCGAAACAGGAAGGACATGGAGGAGATTCCCGCTGAGGTGAAGAAGAAGGTGGACTTTAAGTTCGTCTCCCACATGGACGAGGTCCTCAAGCTCGCTCTCCGGAAAAATCCCTTTGAGAGGAAAAAGAGGGGCGTCGGGAGAGCGACGAGAAAAGCAGAAGGGAAGTGACGGGAAGGACAGGGAATGGCGAGTGAATCAGGGCCCGAGCAGTCATCAGGCCTCACTGAGGACAGAATCGTTCGGGAGATTTTCCTGAAAGAGCCTCCCCTCTCGTCTGATTTCGTCGTCCCGCCCGGAGACGACGCCGCCGTTGTCAGGGTGGAGGGAGACCTCGTCGCCACGGCGGACATCCTCGTCGAGGGAGTCCACTTCGACCTCTCCTACTTCTCTCCGGAAGACCTGGGTTACCGGGCGGTGGCCGTAAACCTGAGCGACCTCGCTGCGATGGGCGCCCGTCCTCATTCCTGCCTCGTATCCGTTGGGATGCCCTCCCTCGTCTCCGAGGAGTTTGTCCGGGGGCTGGCTGCGGGGATACGAGATTCCCTGGAAGAGTTCGGGGCTTCTCTCGCAGGCGGAGACACCGTCAGGTCTGAACGCGTCGTGGTCTCCGTGACGGCGCTGGGGACGCTCGATGGGAAACCCCTTACCCGCTCGGGCGCGAAGGAGGGGGACGGAATCTACATCTCCGGCCCTGCGGGCCTCTCCCATATCGGAATGCTTTTCCTGACAGGAGGCACGTCGGGAGGGGAAGACCTGGAGGAGGCGAGGAGGAAACACCTTCGCCCTGTGCCGAGGGTGGCTCTCGGTCTTGCCCTGCGGGAGAGGGAAATAGCTTCTTCCTGCATCGACACGAGCGACGGCCTCGTCCGGGACCTGACGAGAATACTGGAGGCGTCGGGAGTGGGGGCAAGCATCGACGTGGCCCCGCTCCTGGACGAGAGGCTCCGGAAACTGGCGCAGGCTGCGGGTGTGGACCCCCTGGACGCCCTCCTCTACGGAGGGGAAGATTTCGAACTCCTCTTCACCGTCCCTCCGGAGAAGGAGAAGGAACTTCTCCGCTCGGTCGGGGAGGAAGTCATCCGTATCGGCATCGTGAGGGCGGAGAGGGGTCTCTCCGACAGTCTCGGGGGAGAACCTCTCTCCCTATCCGGAAAGGGAAAGTCGTCGTTTGAACACTTCGGAGAAGGAGGCGCGTGAAGAGACGGTGGACGTCCTCGTTTTGCTCGTCATCCTCTTCTCCATGTCGGCGTTTTTCTCTGGTTCGGAGACGGCGTTCTTCTCCGTCCCCCTGGCTCGACTGAACAGCCTCAGAGAGACCTCTCCATCCACCTACGAGAGGATAGCCCGCTTGAGGAGCGACCCGAAGAGGCTCATCATCACCGTCCTCATCGGCGGGGAAATCGCGAACATCTCCATCTCCTCCATTTTTACATCTCTCTTCTCCCGCCTGATGGAACAGGGGAGCGAGGTCACTTCTCTCATCGTCTCCACCTGCGCCATCCTCATGTTCGGAGACCTGATTCCGAAGAGCATCGCCTTCGTCCACGGGATAAACTACGTCAGGGTCGCCTCCTTCCCCCTTACATTCTTCATGAAGGTCATTACCCCGGTCCGGTTCGTCGTGGAAAAGATATCCTCGGGCATCCTCTACCTCTTTGGAGTCCGCGAACCATCGGAATTCCTCTATTTCTCAGAGAGCAAGTTCAGGACGCTCGTCGATGAAGGGGAGAAGAGCGGCGAGGTGGACCGGGCGGAATCGCGGCTCATTCACAACATCTTCGAACTCTCCGACAAGGTCGCCCGGGATGCCATGACTCCGGTAAACGACGTCTTCATGGTGGAAAAGGGCATTTCATTCGGGGAACTTCTCCGCCTGATGAAGATATACCGGCACTCCCGCATCCCGGTTTACGAGGGCTCGCGCAACAACGTCGTCGGAATCCTCTACTTCAAGGACATCCTCAAGCACGCGAAGGAGAAGGGCGGAGACGTGGACTGGCTCGGTTACGTCCGTGAACCCTACTTCGTCCCGGAGACGAAGAGCCTCTCTGACCTTCTGAACGAGATGCAGAGGAGAAAGATTCACATGTCCGTCGTCATAAGCGAGTACGGGACGGTGTCGGGTATCGTCACGATGGAGGACATTCTGGAGGAGCTTTTCGGAGAGATTCGTGACGAGTACGACGTTGAGGAAAAACTCGTCATTCCCATCGACGAGAGGACGAAAATCGTCAGCGCCAAACTTCCCGTGGATGAATTCAACAGAATATTCGGCGTCTCCATCGACGACGACGAGTTCGACACCGTTGGGGGTCTCGTCCTCCACCTCTTCGGCCACCTCCCGAAGAGGGGAGAGAAGGTGAAATTCGGGAATCTGGAGTTTACCGTGGAGCGGGTCCAGGGCATCCGGATTCACGAGGTGAGAGTCCGGACCCTGGGAGGAGGGAAGAGTGGGAATTGAGGTGATTTTCCTCATCGTCTTCTGCCTCCTCATGGAGGGACTCTTCACGGGGTCGGAGATTGCCGTCATCTCCGTGGACAGGGGGTACCTCAAGGAGATGGCGGCTTCGGGGAGGAGGTTTGCGAAAATCGGGCTGGAGATGCTGGAGAAACCGGAGAGAATTTTCGCAACATCGCTGACGGGCACGGACCTCTTCGTCGTGGCCAACACCATCATCTTCACGACCTTCTTCCTCGAACGCCTGGAGAGTTACGCGGAAATCGTCTCCATCGCCGTCCTCACTCCCCTCGTCCTCATATTCGGCGAGATTATCCCCAAGTCGGTTTTCCAGACCTATTCGAAGAGGCTCGCCCCCTTCGCCATCTACTTCCTCCACGGCGCCTCCTACGTCCTCGCGCCTGCGGTGGCTTTCCTGAGCACGGCCTCCCGGGTCTTCCTCCGGGTGTTTCGCGTGGACGTGCCGGCCCGCCTCGGTATTACCCGGGAAGAACTGATTATGATGGCGACGCAGTACAGCCCCGGCGAAGACGTGGAGGAGCACGAGCAGAAGATGGTGGGGAGAGTCTTCGAGTACTCAGAGAAGAAGGTGAGGGACGTCATGGTCCCCCTCGTGGACGTCGTGGCCTTCGAGGAGACCACGCCCATCTCGGAGGTCATTGACGTGGCCTCCGTGAGGGGCTTTACCCGGTATCCCATCTTCAGGGAGAGGATATACAACATCACCGGGTTTGTGAACGTCCTCGACGCGTTTTCCGTCGACTCGGTCGACCTTCCCGTTTCTGTCATAAAGAGGAAGCCCTATTTCGTCCCCGAGACGATGATGATTGACGAACTCCTCGAGGAGATGAAGAGGGAGGGGCAGTGGCTCGCCATCGCCGTGGACGAATTCGGAGGCGTGACGGGCATCATCACCGTGGAAGACATCCTGGAAGAGGTGGTGGGCGAGATAGAGGACGAATACGACAGGGGGAGGGTTTTTTACACGGAGGAGGGAGACGGCACGCTCCTGATTTCGGGGAGGATGGAAGTGGAGGACCTGGAGGAGCTTTTCGACCTCGAATTCCCCCGCGGCGACTACACGACTGTTGCCGGTTATATAATTGGGAAAGCCGGAAGGATACCTCAGGAGGGGGAAATTATCGAGGAGGGAGAACTCCTCTTCGAGGTCGTCCGCGCAACGGAGAAGACCGTCGACCTGGTCAGGGTGAAAAGGAGAGAGGATGTCGCTGGAGAAGAGGATAGAGGAGATTCTTGAGGGGTACAGGAAGGGGGAAATAGACGCGGCGGGGGCAAGGGAGATGCTCCGCCTCTGCGTCTACGAATCCCTCGGCTTCGCAACCATAGACCACAACAGGCACATCCGCCACGGCATACCGGAAGTGGTCTACGGGGAGGGAAAGACGGAAGAGGAAGTCGTTGCTATCGCCTCGAGGATATACGAGGCGAGCGGTCGGGTCCTGGTTACCAGGTTGAGTCCCCGGAAGGCAGAACTTCTCCTCGAGAGGTATCCGGAGGCGCGGTACCACGCGCGGGGGAGACTCCTTACCGTGGGAAGTCCGGTACCGCCTCCGGAAGGGGCGAGGGAAGTGGTCGTCATTTCAGCAGGCACCTCCGACAGGGGGGTTGCCGAGGAAGCGGCGGTGACGGCAGAGTTTTTCGGCAACCCTGTGTCCCGCATAACCGACGTTGGTGTGGCAGGCATCCACCGGCTGGCGGAAAAGATGGAGGTTATCGACAGAGCGGGAATTGCCATCGTGGTGGCGGGAATGGAGGGAGCGCTCCCCTCGGTCGTGGCAGGGATGTCGGGGAAACCGGTGGTGGCGGTGCCGACCAGTGTCGGATACGGGGCTTCCTTCGGGGGAATCGCGCCTCTTCTCGGGATGCTCAACTCCTGCGCCCCCGGCGTCGTTGTGGTCAACATCGACAACGGGTTTGGCGCGGCCTACTTCGCAACGATACTCAACAGGTGGTGGGGGGAGAAAAAGGGGAGAGAGGAGGAGAGATGAAACCGAAGAGGAATCCTGAAGTGATGTGGCGGGTTGAGAAGGGAATTTACCAGAGGGCGGTGGAACTCGCGAAAAAGGGAGAGGATTTCGAGGACATCGGCGTCCTCTCCATCATGTACGGCAACTCGATTCACCAGCTGAATCTGGTGGGCGCCGAAATCTGGATGAGAATCAACGGCATCAACGACGTGGACAAAATCACGCAGGAGATTTCGGAACTCTTTGACGCGGACCCGGAGGAGATGAGGGGCGACGTGGAGGAGTTCATCGAGTCTCTGAGAGAGCGGGGATGGGTCCTCGTTGAGGAAAATTGAGTCCAAAAGGCACGTGCTCGTCATCGACCCCTTCTCGGGCGTCAGCGGGGACATGCTCTGCGGCGCTCTGGCGGACCTTTCGGGGGACGTCAACCTTCCCGCATCTGTTGTAGAGTCTCTCGGGGTAAGCGGCGTCACGGCGGCGCTTGAGCGAAGGGTCACCTGCGGGATTGCCGGATTCGGGTTGAGGGTCACTGCCCCGACCGAGGAGGGGCACAGGAATCTGGGAGAGGTCGTCTCTCTCATAGAAAACTCCCGCCTTCCGGAGCCGGTCAGGGGAGACTCCCTCCGCGCCTTCACCCTCCTCGCCGAGGTGGAGGGAATGATTCACGGCGTGCCGGCTGACCGGGTCTCCTTTCACGAGGCAGGCGCCGTCGATTCGATTGTGGACGTAGCGCTCTTCTTCTCCTATCTCCATCAACTTTCTCCTGAAGCTCTCTACTGCGGCCCCCTCCCCTGGACGGAGGGGGAGGCGGTGACGGAGCACGGTCCCCTTCCCCTGCCGGCGCCTGCAACGGTTGAACTCGCGCGGAGAGCGGGAGCTTCGTGGCGTCCTCTCCCCCTGTCGGGCGAACTCGTCACGCCGACGGGCGTCCTTCTCCTGGCAGTTGCGGGAGCCCGCTTCTCTGCTCCTCCCGAGTTCGTTGTCGAGCGTGCGGGGGTCGGAGTCGGGGAGAAGAGTTTCGGCGAGAGGCCGAACCTTCTCCGCGCTTTCCTCTGCAGGCCGGGAACCCCTGTGGAGCGCGACAGGGTTCTCGTCGTCGAGACAAACGTGGACGACATGGACCCCGCCGGTGTGGGTTATCTCTTCGATGTCCTTTCCGAGGCGGGCGTCCTCGACTTTTCCGTCACCCCGGCAACGATGAAGAAGAACAGGCCCGGATGGAGGTTCACCCTCATCGTCAGAGAGGAGGTGCTCTCTCCTGTGCTCTCAGCTCTCTTTTCCCACTCTACCACCATCGGCGTCCGCGTCGTCCCGGCAGAGAGGGTAAAGCTGGTCAGAAGGGAGGAGAGGGTGAACACGCCCTTCGGGGAAGTGAGGGTGAAGGTCATCTCGGGACCGGGAGGAGAGGAGAGGCCGTCTCCCGAGTTTGACGACCTGAAGAAGATTTCGAGGGAAAAGGGAATTTCCATGGCGGAAGCGTGCCGGGTCGTGGAGGAGTGGTGGCGAAAAAGAGGGTGACATACGTCTGTCTCGAGTGCGGGTACACCTCACCCGGGTGGCTGGGAAAGTGCCCCTCCTGCGGGACCTGGGGGTCGCTTTCCGAGCAGTCTCCCCCACCGGCAGGGGAAAGCGGGAAGAGGACCTCAAAGGGGGCGGACCCGGTAAAACTCTCAGAGATATCCGTCCCGTCTGACGCGCGGATTGAGACGGGGATAGGGGAGTTCGACCGCGTTGCCGGGGGAGGTCTCGTCAGGGGAGGATGCGTCCTCCTGGCAGGGTCGCCCGGCGTCGGAAAGTCGACCCTCCTTCTCCAGGTGGCCTCACGGCTTGCGGAGAGAGGGGAGAGGGTCCTTTACGTCAGCGGTGAGGAGTCGGCTTTCCAGGTGAAGTTGAGGGCGGAGAGGCTCGGCGCGGGGGGCGACGAAATCTATCTCCTGCCGGAGACTTCCGTGGAGAGCATCCTCTCCGTCATCGAGGAGGTGTCCCCCTCTGTCGTCATCGTCGATTCCGTTCAAACCCTGAGCACGGAGACTGCCCAGGGGCTTCCCGGGAGCGTTTCCCAGGTGAGGGAGTCCACCGCCCTCCTCGTCGACGAGGCAAAGAGGAGGAATCTCCCCCTCATTCTCGTCGGGCACGTGACCAAGGAGGGGGTCATTGCAGGGCCGAAACTCCTGGAGCACATGGTGGATGCCGTTTTTCAGTTCGACGGCGAGAAGGGGCATCCGTACAGAGTCCTCCGGGCTGCGAAGAACCGGTTCGGGTCCGTCTCAGAGGTGGGGGTTTTCGAGATGACGGGAAGCGGTCTCGCCGAGGTTTCTGACCCGTCTGGCATCTTTGCCGGTTCGGGCGCGGGGGGAGTCCCGGGGATGGTCGTCTACCCCGCTCTCCAGGGGATGAGGACGCTCCTGGTGGAAGTCCAGGCTCTCGTGAGCAGGTCCTATCTCCCCGTCCCCCGGAGGGTCTCTGTCGGCGTCGACCTCTCGCGAAGTCAGATTCTCTCGACGATTGTGGAGAAGTACTGCGGGGTATCCCTGGCCGGGTGCGACCTCTTCCTCAACGTTGCGGGGGGGTGGAAAATCGCCGACACCGGAGCGGACCTGGCGCTGGTTTCCGCCATATTATCGGGCGCCCTCGACGTTCCCGTCCCGTCAGGTTTTACCTGTTTCGGCGAGGTCGGATTGGGAGG
>RFHC01000035.1 GCA_003696505.1 Deltaproteobacteria bacterium | reverse complement strand
GTCACAGACCGGAAAAGCTTATCTAAATTTTTAACAGAAAAGAGAAAACCAATCAAGGAAATAAGCGTTCAAACACGCTCCTCGGAATAATTTATAAGCCATGATTCTTCTCTTCATGCCACAACCCTTTCTGGACTTTGAGCCCTCCACCCTGCCAACGCTAAAGGCTCACACCACGATGAGATCCTCTTCTTCCTCCGGCGGGGGGCCTGCCCCGTAGTGCTCCACAGCAACGACGCACCTCCCGCAGAGGGTGTAATAACGTATGCTGTCCGTTTCCTCGTCTATGAACTTCCTCGCTCTCCTCTTCATCTTCTCCACGCTCTTCCTTGAGGCCACCACCTCGAAAACGGACTTCTGGACCCTCTTGCCGTAGTCGAGGAGAAATTTCGCCAGTTTTCTCCTCTTCCTGTCGTCGGAGACGTCGTAACTGACCACGACGAAAAGCTTTCCCACGCCGTCACCCCATCCTGTAGGACCTGTACTCCTCCTCCCCCACAACAGCGCGGGCGAGAAGCCTTGCCTGCTCCTGAATGATGTCCCTCAGGCGAAGCCTCTTCCCGTACCTTATGTAGAGGAGTTTCTCTCTCAGCCTCGCTTCGAATGCCTGAATGAACTTCTTTCTCCCCGCATAGGACATGAGGACGGGGAAATCATCCGGTCCCAGGCCATCCCCTTCAGCCTCGTCGTCCGCCGAAAGCCACTCCGACTCGGGATTCCTCACGAAATCCGAGGCCGTCACGATTTTCCTGTTGACGACTCTCAGGACGACTGCATCGACGACGACAGGACGAAACTCCTCCATCAGGTCGAGGACGAGGGACTGCCTCCCGTATTCCTCCGAGTGAAATGACCCGAAATAGGGGTCAAGGCCGGTCACGGCCACCGCCCCGGAGACCACACTGGAGAGGAGCGTATATCCGAATGAGAGCATTGCGTTGACCTCGTCCCGTGGAGGGCGCCTCGTCCTCTTCGTGAAGGTAAAGCCCTCCCCTCTCAGACACCTCCCGAATCCGGAAAAGTAGACCCGCGCCGAGTCTCCCTCGACGCCCATGAGCTCTTCTATGGAAGAAGCGCCCTCAACTTTCAGCAGGTTTCTCCTCAGCCTGTGGGCAGCCGAGGCAACCTCCTCATCCTGATGATGCCTGTTGTGATTCCTCAAAAGGGCGAGGCAGTTTTCCACCTTCCCCCTCACGAACTCACGCGCAAGAGCAAGCCCGAAATCCCTGTCCGAAAACCTCTCGAACTGCTTCTTCCTCAGCGCCACGTTCTTCCCCAGGTCCGTGACGAGGCGACCCCTGTAGTCTCCTCCCGCCGAAAGAAACACCACGTCTATTCCCCTCCTGAGGAGAAAAGCGGTCGCCTGGGTGGTGAGCCCCACATTTCCGAAGATGATGACCTGGGACACTTCGTTCCCCTTGACCCACCGGAGGACCTTGTCCCCTTTCCGCACGACAATCCTCTCCCCCGCCTTCGTGAGAAAGGCTCCCTGCTCTGTCACGTAAAGAATCCCCAATGAGCATCACCCCCCTCAGAGAACGAGACGGAGGCGCCTCTTCCCCTCTTCCTCCTCGACCCTGAGGAGACCAAAAGGAGTCCTCATTTCGGTGACGCCGGCCTCCTCGAATGCCGCGAATATCCGGGCTTCGAGCTTTTCCAGGGCCATCTCGATTGCGTTCAGCTCCTTTTTCAACCTCATGTACTCCTCAACGGTCCTCGTCAGTCCCATCGTGTTCACCTCCAGAACTGTGGGGGGAGCGGAGTATTCGCCCTCGATGTGAAGGAGGGGTGTGGGGTACATCATCCGGGAAGGGTTGAATTCACAGTTGCAGCGGACTCCCTCCGTGATGTGAGGCACCCTTGCCCTGATTTTCGGACAGGAGATAGGGTTCCCCCGAAGCGGGCTTTTGAGGAACTGGTTCGGAGCTACGCCGGGACACTTCGAGAGAAGGTGGTTAACCGCCTCTGGGCCCCGCTCCAGGTGACCGAGAGTGTGAGTGAGGACGATTCTCTCTTCCTGGGAAAGTTCCCTGAAAGTGAGGACTCGGTTTACGAGTTCTGCCAGGACAGGGCAGCGGTCGAGAAGGCGCGCAACCTGAGGATCACTTTCGAAGTCGTACTCCGGCCCTGGAGATGTCTCCGCAGAGCCGCTAAAGGCAGTCCCATCAAAAACGTTTTCCAGGGGGTCCTCATCATCTTCCCACTTTTCTTTCACGGGAAAAGCCCGAACCACTCTCGCCTTTCCTGCCGCCTCCACGAGGAGGTCGGGGTTGACGAGAGGAGCGGAGTTGAGGAAGAGGAACGGGTTTTCAACGGGACTTCCGTCAGGATTGAGAAACCGTGAATAGCGGCCGCTCCTCCGGTTCACTCCCAGGGGCACTTTGATGAGGTTTCCCAGCCTCCCCTGTGGAACGAAGGACTGCTTCGGGAAATCCTCTGCTGAAACTTCCTCCGGGAGCGGCCCAAGAAGTCCGAGCATTCCCTCGACGAAGCGCCGGGCAAACCTTGCCGGGAGCGGGCGCTCGAGAAG
>RFHC01000210.1 GCA_003696505.1 Deltaproteobacteria bacterium | reverse complement strand
GAGTTTTTCCCTCGCCGTCGTGACCGGCGGCCTCAGCCGCTTTCCCGGATTTGCCTTGTTCGTGTCTGCCCTCCTGGGGATTCCCTGCATCAGGGCGGAAGTGGAGGAGATGACCTGCATGGGTGCTGCCCTGGGCCACCTCTCTTCACGGGGAGAGATGGGAGGAGAGGGGATTTTCCAGAGAATTGAGGGAGAACCTCCAGTCAATGCGGAAGACTTCTGGAAGAGGTGGCGCCGCCTCTTCCGGAGTGCGGAGGACCGGGTCAGACGAGATAGGGGAAGAGGGTGAATTCCGCCGAAACAGTAAAGTTGAGAGAGTCGAGGGAGACCTTCTCCTTCTTCTTTTCCTTTGCCGGTTTCTTCTCCGATTCCTCCTTCTCTCCCTCCTTCTTCCTCTTCGAGGCAGCCGTCACTTCCACCCGTCCCGTCAGAGTTTTCAGGTTGAAGGTGAGTGAGATGTTTCCTTCCATGACGGGGACTTCCACCCCGTCGAAGCGGAGCGTTATCTCCGATGGAGCATCCTTCGTGGAGATGGTGCCGGAGAAGACCGGTTCCGATTGAGCCTGGTCGTACCGAATCTTGAACTCCACTCCCGCGAAGTGGGCCTCCCGAACGAAGAGCTCGAATGAGGGGTTTTCCTCATCTCCGATGGAGGTGTAGAGGCCGTATATGTCCAGATTTTCGACGGGGATGTCGCTGTCCGAGTTGAGGAGTATCTTCCCCGCCGTGATGATTGTTGCGAGCTGGCTCGAGGAAAACCGGATGAGTTCGGCGTTGAAGCGGAAGTCCTTCTTCGCCGACTCCATCTTCAGGTTGTGAATCTCAAAGTTTTCCGTAATCCCGGGTATGCCGAGGCGGTCGAGCCTGACCGTGCAGGAGGTCTTCTCTTCCAGGTATTCTCGAAGAGCCCGCGTCCTCTCCTCCTCGTCTACGAGCATCTCCAGGAGCTTCAGAAACTCTTTCGTTCCGGTCACGAAAACCTCCCTGTCCACACATCTGTGGCATTCGTGTGAATAACTCTGTGGATTTGGAACAGGAACATTATATCTCTCCTGCATTTTCACCGGAATGCGTAATTTTCGTGCATCTCTCAGGTGGAGAGGAGGAACCTCTTTCTCGCCTTCATCCGCGTCGTGAAGTAGAGAAACCGGTCCATCTTGAGGCGGGATGTGCTGACCCGAAAACCGTGCTTTTCGAAGCACTCTTTCAGGAAATCGTGGTTTTCCAGGAAGAAAACGGCGGCAGAATTGTACCCGTAATTGAGAATCTGTATCCTTTCGGAGAAGTTCATCGAGCCGTAGAGAAAGAGGGTTGACTCCATCTGTCCCGGCTCTATGAGGAGGATGTCACTCTCCGGGTGCTTCATCCGGAGAAATTCCATCCCCAGGCCGAGCTTTACGCGGGAGTTGATGCGGAAAGACTGCTCCATGACCCTGGAGATACCGGCCTCTCCGATGGATGAACAGCACGACCCGTCCGGCGTGGGGATGGAAACGAGGGCCCGGTCGTTGTAAACGGGGACGACAGGGTTGATGACGACGACGAGGGATGCTCCTTTTTTCAGGGGAATGTCCACGTGTCCCGCCCTCTCGGCTGCCCCGTCGATGAAGTATCGCCCTTTGATTTTGACGGGGGAGAAGAAAACGGGGATGGCGGTGGAGGCTCTCACCGCCTGTGAGATGGGAACGTCCCTCTTCCCCTCTTCGCCAAAAACCCACCTTTCCCCCGTGTCAAGCTCCACGGCGACGACATAGAGCTCCTTCCTCAATCTGTTGAAATCGTTGGTGTTTCCCGGAAGAGAGAGGAGGCGGGCCATGTACCTTTCCAGGTTTTCGTTCGTGTAGAAACCGGAGGGGACGTAGCTCTCCAGGGCGTCCAGGAGCATGACGAGCTTTACCTTCTCTCCCGCCCTCTTCAGGCGACGGACGATTTTCGGCAGCGCGATGAGGAACCTCAAACCTCCCTTCGCGTATTCGGAGAGGGGAAAGGAGTAGAGGTCGGACCTTTCCATGTAAAAGGGATTTCCCCTCGGTCCGAGGATGGCGCGGAACATGAGGCTGGGAGGGACGCCGTTGGCGAGGAGGGACGCGATTATTGACCCCGCTGAAATTCCGACGAAGATGTCGAAGTCGGTGCTCTTCCTCCTCCCGACGATGTAATCGTCGAGAGCTGCCAGAGCCCCCAGTTCGTACATCCCCCCGGTGATTCCCCCTCCCGAAAGGACGAGAGCCGTTTTCTCCGCCACGAGTGCTCCGGAACGTCTTTTCTGTAAAACCTTCGCTGATATAATACCATCGAAAGTGAGGGGGGATGAGAGACAGTGAGGGAGGTCTGATTCCGTGAGCGATTCGATTTCACTTCTTTTCGTCTTCGCCCATCCCGACGACGAGACCTTCGGTCCCGGCGGGACCATCGCGAAGTATTCTTCCAGAGGGTTTCCCGTCTACCTTGCAACGGCGACGACGGGACAGGCGGGCATGCTGGGAGACCCTCCCGTGGCGACGCCGGAAACAGTGGGTGAGGTGAGGAAGCGGGAACTTCTGGAAGCCTCCCGCCTCCTCGGCATCAGGGAGGTCTTCTTCATGGGCTTTGAAGACGGCAAACTGGTGGAAACAGACGACGACCTCCTCCTTCCCCGCCTCATCAAAGGCCCTCGTCGCGATTTCGCACATCCTCACGTGGTCGGGATGGCCCGACACGCCGTCGGGCCCGAAGGTGACGACCACGGAAGGCCTGAATTTTCTCACGGCGTAGACCGTTCTCTCGAGGAG
>RFHC01000209.1 GCA_003696505.1 Deltaproteobacteria bacterium | reverse complement strand
GGCCGCCTCAACCTCGGATTCTCCATTTCTCCGGATATTCCCGTGGCGTCCCGCCTCGTTGCCGCCCTGGACGTGGAGGACGTGACGGGGGCTTTCAACGAGGACAACAGTTTCTGGAAGAGGGTCCACGCCGGAGTCGAAATGGGATTCCTGAAAGACCACATCATCCTGAGGGGGGGAATCAATCAGGGATACCTCTCCGGCGGCGCGGAAATCGACCTCTGGGTCCTCCGGGCGGGATACGTCTACTACTCTGAAGAGATGGGTGCCTATTCCGGCCAGGACAGAGATTCGCGGCACCTCGTGAAAGTGACCCTCGGCTGGTAGCGCTCTTCGAAGACTTCAGTCCCCCGGCACCTCCCTTGCAAATTCCTGGAGAAAAAAAGGGAGGTGCCCCATGCTCGTCAGAACGAAGACCGCCATCCTCTTCGGAGTCAGAGCCGTCCCCGTAGAGGTGGAAGTGGACGTCTCACCCGGAATCTGTTCCTTCTCCCTCGTCGGGCTGGCCGGGTCCGGCGTTCGGGAATCGAGGGAGAGAATTAGAACTGCCTTCAGAAACTCCGGATTCGCATTCCCCGACATGAGAATTACCGTCAATCTCGCCCCCGCGGACGTGAAGAAGGAAGGAAGTTCCTTCGACCTTCCGGTGGCCGCGGGAATTCTCACCGCCACCGGCCAGGCAGAGGCGGAAAAATTGGGAACCTACCTGGTCGCGGGCGAACTCTCCCTGGACGGGACGATAAAACCAGTCGCCGGCGCCGTCTCCCTCGCTTACCTGGCGAAGAGGATGGGACTCGCAGGAATCATTGTCCCCCCTCCCAACTTCTACCAGGCATCCCTCATTTCCGGAATCGACGTCGTGCCCATTCCCACGCTGAGAGATTTTGTCCGCTTCCTGAACGGAGAAGACGAATTTCCTCCCCATCCCGTCCCTCCCCGTCCGGGGGAAAAGAGAGAAAATCGAAAACGGGACCTCTCCGACGTCGTCGGGCAGGAAACGGCAAAGAGAGCTCTCGAAATAGCTGCGGCGGGTGGACACAACCTCCTCTACGTCGGTCCTCCCGGCACGGGGAAGTCGATGCTGGCCGAGAGAATCGTCACCATTCTCCCCGACCCGGACGAAGAAGAAGTGATAGAAATCAACGAGGTTCACTCCCTTAACGGTTCGGCCGCAGGCGGGAGAATTCTCAGGGAGAGGCCCTTCCGGTCCCCCCACCATTCAATCTCCTACGCGGGGATGGTGGGAGGCGGAAATCCACCCGTCCCCGGAGAGGTGACCCTCGCCCACAGGGGGGTCCTCTTCCTCGACGAGTTCCCCGAGTTTCGCCGGGACGTCCTCGAGGCATTGAGGCAACCGATGGAGACGGGTGTCGTCGTCATCACCCGCTCCTCCCACTCCTTCACCTTCCCCGCCCGTTTCTCCCTCATCGCCACAGCCAACCCCTGCGGATGCGGATATTACGGTTATCCCGAGAGAGAGTGCGTCTGCCGTCCCCGGGACCTGGTCTCGTACCGGAAGAAACTGACGGGGCCAGTCATCGACCGCATCGACATGCAGGTGGAGATGCTCCCGCCACCCAGGAGGGATATCATCGAGAGAACATCTCCCGGAGAGTCGTCGCAGGCTGTGAAAAAACGGGTCATCCGAGCGAGGGAAATTCAGAAGGAGAGATACGGGAAATTGCCCTGGAAGCTCAACTCCTTCATCCCCGGGAGAGAGACCCTCGAGACCGCCTCCCCCACGGAAGAGGCACGAAGGTTACTGGAGAGGGCGTCTGAAACTCTCGGACTCTCAGCCAGGGCGATTCACAGGATTTTGAAGATATCCCGAACCATCGCTGACCTGGAAGAGGAGAAGCGCGTCCTTCCCAGACACGTCTCAGAAGCCCTCCACTACCGGTTCCTCGACCGGGAAAAGAGGAGGTAATTCACACCTCAGAGGCGATCGAAAATCGCCCACACCACCTTCTCAACTTCGGAGCGAAACCCGTGAATGAACCGGCAGCGCCGGTGGAAGAGAGCGAGGGACCCGGCGAAAAAGAGCCCGGGAAGGGATGTGGATTCTCCCACCTTCGTGATGACAGGGAGACCCTCTTCGTTGACCTCGACCTCACCCCCCTCGATGACCGGAAGGGAGGGGCCGTATCCCGTGGCGAAAATAACCCGGTCGAAACTCTCCTCCCTTCCCGAGGAAAAGAACACTCTGCTCCCCTCGAGGCGCTCAATCGCGTCGTCCTTCACGTGAGTCACAATCCCGAACTGAATCAGCTCTCTCAGGATGCTTTCGGAGAGACCCCGTATGTGAGAGAGGTCCTTCGTCTCGGTGAAAAACTTAAGCTCCCCTTTCGTGAGGAGAGTGACCCGACTGGTCCCCGCAAGCTCTATCGTGATTTCCGCCGCCGTGTTTCCTCCACCCACGACGAGCACCCTCTTCCCCTCGTACGACATGCAGTGGAAGTAGTCGTGCGAGTGAATTGCAACCGGATTTCCTTCTATCCCCGGGATTTCCGGAAAGCGGGGCTTCCCGTAACATCCTGTGGCGACGATGACGAAACGGGAACGGTATTCGCCTTCCGCCGTGACGAGGCGGAAACCGTCCTCCTCCCTGACGACGACCTCCACAGGGCACCTCTCGAGTATCCGGATTTCGTTATCCAGGACGAATTTCTCCAGGTAACAGAGGAAGTCATCCCTCGTCGGGAAAGGCTTTCTCACGCCCTTCATCTTCCAGAGAGGCTGGTCGAGGGTGAGGGACGTCCAGTCCGCTCCGGGGACGGAAGGAGAGAGGAGAATCATCCCGGGCCTCATCCCCCTCCAGAGGTTTCCCGCAAGTCCTCTTTCGAAAACCACGTAGGAGATGTCGTTTCTCTTCAGGTAGTAACCCGCGAGAATCCCGCCGGGGCCTCCTCCGACGACTGCGACATCCACATTCCTCGCGTCTTCCATTCTCTCCATCCCCCGTTTCGCCACGAATCAGAGTTAAGAGGTATAATAACCCATCAAGGGGGGTTTCACCACAGGGCGATAACTGTTTGACAGAGAAAATATTTACGGTTAATATATGTTTTTCCCGATGGATGGGAATTTTGATTTCAGGAGGAACGGGAAATGTACGCCATCGTGAGAACCGGCGGGAAACAGGTGAAGGTCTCTCCCGGCGAGACCGTGAAGGTCGAAAAGATAGATGCCAGCCCCGGCGACGTTGTTGAACTGACCGAGGTGCTCCTCGTAAAGACCGACGACGACGTGAAGGTGGGAAACCCCACAATCGAGGGGGCAAAGGTAACCTGCCGGGTTGTGGAACAGGGGAAAGGGGACAAGATAATCGTCTACAAGTACAAGCGGAGAAAGGGTTATCATAAAAAGAAGGGCCACAGGCAGCTCTACACGGCCCTCCAGGTGGAAGAAATCGTCTGCTGAAAAAGGAGCAACCTTATGGCTCACAAAAAAGGCGTCGGCAGCTCGAAAAACGGCCGCGACTCTCACTCAAAAAGGTTGGGAGTGAAGAGGCACGACGGACAGTTCGTGAAGGCCGGTAACATCATCGTCCGTCAGAGGGGGACGAAGGTCCACCCCGGGAAGTTTGTCGGCGTGGGGAAGGACTACACTCTCTTCGCCCTCATAGACGGATACGTCAAGTTTGAGAGATTCGGAAAGACCAGGAAAAAGGTGTCCGTCGTTCCCGCGTCCTGACCTCCCCTCTGAATGCAATTTATCGATGAAGCCACGATATACGTGCGCTCCGGCGACGGAGGCCGGGGATGCGTCTCCTTTCGCCGGGAAAAGTACGTCCCCCGCGGGGGACCTGACGGGGGAAACGGCGGGCGGGGAGGCCACGTCATCCTGAGAGCCTCGAAGAATCTCTCCACCCTCCTCGACTTCAAGTACAGGACGATATACAAGGCCCCCAGGGGCCAGCACGGACGGGGGAAGAACCAGGACGGAAGGAAGGGGGAAGACCTGGTCATACTCGTCCCCGAAGGGACGCTCGTCCGCGACGCCGAAACGGGCGAAATCCTGGCAGACCTCGTAAAGGAAGGAGACGAGTTCATCGCAGCCAGGGGAGGGAGGGGAGGCAGGGGCAACGCCGCATTCGCCACTCCCACAAACCAGGCACCAGACTTCGCTGAACCGGGGGAACCAGGGGAAGAGAGAACCCTGAAACTGGAACTCAGGCTCATCGCCCACGTGGGAATCGTGGGGAAGCCGAACGCGGGGAAGTCCACTCTGGTGAGCAGAATATCCCGGGCCAGGCCCAAAATCGCGGACTATCCCTTCACGACACTGGCGCCCGTCCTCGGAGTCGTCTCCCACAAGGGCGCACCCGAATTCGTCATCGCCGAAATCCCGGGTATAATTGAAGGAGCGAGCGAGGGAGTCGGCCTGGGGACGCGCTTTCTCAAGCACCTGAAGAGGACGAAAGTGGTCGTGATGATCGTCGACGGAGCGCAGGAGACCGACAAGGTGAGGGAAGACGCGGAGACCCTGAGGAGAGAGGTTGAGTCCTACGATTCCGACCTGGCAGAGAGAATTTCCTTCCTCCTCGTCAACAAGGTAGACATCCCCCGGGCGAGAGAAAACGCTGAAATTCTCTCCCGCAGCGGAGCGGGAGGAGTTTCCGGAGACCGGGTCATTCCCGTTTCCGCCGTCACGGGGGAAGGCGTCGATCTGTTTCTCGACAAAATCATAGAGGTTCTCCACGATGAGCGCGACTGAGGCAGGGGAGTTCAGGAAAAACTTCTTCAGGAAGCTGAAGCCGAAGAAAGTGGTCGTGAAAATCGGGAGCGCACTCCTTGCAGACGAAAACTCGAATCTCAACAAGAAGTTTCTCCGAACAGTGGC
>RFHC01000208.1 GCA_003696505.1 Deltaproteobacteria bacterium | reverse complement strand
GTGTGCAGATACCTGTTGAATGTCAGGACCCTTAACCCGAGAGCAACGGCGAGGAGAATGATGTAGACCCTCACCGTCTCTGAGTACGGGGTCCTCCAGAGAGCAGAGAGAGGAGCCTTCGAATCCATCATTTCTTTTTCTCTGAGCACAGTAAATACCCGGGTAACGGGCATTTCAGCGGGGATGAGAACACCCTCCTCCACTTCATCAGATTGAAGCGAGTATGGTCTGAGGCGTGAAATTCCCTCAAGGGCATCCGTCCGTAGGGAGTGGGCAACGTCGAACAGGAAATTTGAAAGGCTAACCTGATAGAGGTTAAAAGTAACGAGCCTGTCTCCTGGATAGAGTTTTTCCATCTCCTTCAGGAGAGAAAGGGCTTCCTTCTTCTTCCCCGCGTAGAAGCGCGCTAAAACCTCGTAGAGGGAATACCGCTCGTCCACCTCCTTGGAAAGTTTCCTCGCTACCTTTTCTGCTCTTTCGTAATTTTTCTCAAAGAAGAGCCTCCTCAAGAGAATTTCGTCCTTGAACTCTGCGATGGGGTCGATATTTTTCAAAGTCTGAGGGTCAGGAACAACGCCGTAGGCGACCTGAATCGCCTCGCCACCTTCGTTTGTCACCGCCACCTGCGTTAACCCACCGAGGTTTTTGTGGGCCAGGGCGAGAAGGATGATGAGAACTCCCGTCCCGATGGTCGTGACGAGTTCCCGGTGAATCATGTAAGGAGTGAAAACGACGAGGACGGCAAAGAAGACGAGGAGGGGCGTTCGAAGAACGAAGAGGAGAACTATCATCACGATGACGAAGAGAGGGTAGAGAAACACCCTCCCCTTCTCGAAAGATTTCCCACCCGCCAGGTCAGCTACCAGGTTGGGCGCATACTTGAAGAAAATGGAAAGGGAGAAGAATAACGTAAAGAAGAGAAGGAGGAGGGAAGAAAACCCCATTCCGATGAAAATCGTCTTCACCAGGGCAACGGGATTTTTCAAAGACCCGTAAACGAGGTTGAGGAAATCGGAGGGGAAGTCAAAAACCCTCAGCGTCACCAGGTCTGAGAGGGAGAGGTAAAGCCAGAACTTCACGTTGAGGGGGGATACTTTGAGAGCCTCCCGGAGAAATTTCCTCCTGACTTCCGCTGTTTTTCCCTCCGTCAGCTCATACACCCGGTCAGCGTAATCGTTAAGGGATAGGACCCCACGCCGGAAAAGCTCATTTCTAAGCGCAATCGTCCTTTCGCGAAACGCGTTGAAATCCTCTATGACGACGTATCTGAGAGATTCTTTTTCCAGTTCCTCCAGCTGGGGGACAGCGGAGAAGGCCACCCGAAACGTCGATGATATGGTAACGGCGAAAACGAGCAGCGCGAAGAATACTTTAGCGAAATATTTCATCTCTCCTCTTGATTTCATTTATTTTCGCCAGCTTCCTCCCGTCGATGGTCCTGTGTTTAATAATATCGTCCATTATCTCCGTGAGATAACAGAAATTTTCGTAATGTCCCCAGAACCTCTCCCACCCGTAATCCCGCCCCTGTCCCGTCGTGATGAGGAAAGTCCAGTCTGACGAAGCCATGAGGTGAAGTTCTCTCCAGGCGAGCCCTTTTACTTCTTCGAGGAGGGGCGAATTCCCTCTCACTTTCGCCACCCGGCCATAGTATACCCCCTCTGCCTCGTAAAGGGCTTTCCAGATATTTCGAGTCTTCTCGTTCAGCCACGTCCCGTGCCCTCCCCCTTCCCCCCAGGACCCTTCGTTCAGCTCTTCGAGCTCCGGAAGTTGTTCCTTCTCCAGGGTGGCGGGAGAGACAAATGAGACTCTTCCCCCCTCACGCATGGATTTCTTCAACAGGTTCGAGAGAAAGAGGGGCCCCTCAAACCACCAGTGACCGAAAAGTTCCGTATCGAAGGCGATGAGGAAGTTCCCCCTTCCCCTCTCGAGGAGACGGGAGAGGAAGTGTGAACTGTGCGCGAGAGCCATGCCTTCTCCCTTTTCCGGAACGTAGGGCAGTTTCGAGCCCAGGTCACCCCGGGAATCGGTCACTCTCCAGTATCGTATCCCGCTCCCCTCGTGTTTCTTGTGAAATTCCAGGTACCACTCATCTCCGGGATATCCCAGGTGCCTCGACCAGACCTGCTGGCCAAGGGGGACGTCCCGGAAAAGGACAATCTGATTCCCGAAGACTCCTGCAGGAATTGACGCCCCTTCTCCTTCGCCCCGGAGAGCTGTTTCCAATCCATACCCTTTCCTGCCAGCCTCTCCGGAAGTCAACACAGACGGGTCCATGAAAGTGTACCTGGTGCTTTCCCCAGCGAGAAATTCATCAATCCCTCTCCTCCAGACTATCTCTCCTGAAACGGGATTTTCCCACCACCCGGAGGGGCGGTATCCACACTCGGGAAGCCAGAATCCTGAGGGCCTCTCGCCGAAGACCTTCTCCGCCTGCTGAAAACCTATTCTCACCTGGTCTGCCACAGTCTCGTCCCGGGAAAGGAGGGGTAGGTACGCGTGCGTGGCTGCGGAGGCTAAAGGTTCAATGATACCCCGCTCCGCCAGGCGGCGGGCAAGAAGAAGAATGCTGCCCCCGCCTACCTCCTCAAAAAACCTTCTCCTCCGTTCAAACCAGGACCTCCAGATGTGGGCGAGACGGGCGAATTCCTCGCTTTTCCTGGCAGAGAAGACCCTCTCGTCCTCCTCTGCCCTCCTCTCCATTTCGCGGATGAACTCCAGAAAATCCCTCATGAGAGCCTCATCTCCCAGCATGTGCAGGAGGACAGGAGTAAAACTCATGAGGACTTTCCCCTGCCATCCCTCTTTCTCGAGAGAAAGCAGGCCTTCGAAAAGGGGGATGTAGGAGTAGAGGAGCGCCTCGAAAAGCCACTCCTCTCCGTGAGGCCACCTTCCGTAACCTTTTACGTAAGGGATGTGTGTGTGGAGGAGAAGGAAAACCCTCACCATCGGGAAAACTCCTTTATCAAATTACATATAAATAAAACAAAATCTCACAGTGAAATCAATTTATAATAGGGGAACCCCTTAACAAGAAAGACTGGAAACGGAGAAGGCTGATGGCCGAATTTCAAGACCTGGTTAAAATTATGGAAAAACTTCGCTCTCCCGGGGGATGCCCCTGGGACCGGGAACAGACCCACTCTTCCCTGCGGGAATACCTCCTGGAAGAGACGTGCGAAGTGCTGGAAAAAATTGACGAAGACGACAGGGAAGGGCTGAAGGAAGAACTGGGCGACCTGCTCCTCCAAATTGTCTTCCACGCACAGATAGCAAAGGAAAATGGCGACTTCACCATTCATGACGTCATAGACGCTATCTGCGAAAAACTCATCCGCCGCCACCCTCACGTTTTCGGAAACGAAAAGGCCAAAACCCCGGAGGACGTCTCCGTCAAATGGCACCAGATAAAAGAAAAGGAGGGAAAGGTCGGCTCTGAGTCCATTCTTCAAGGCGTCCCCCGGACCCTCCCTTCACTGCACCGCTGCTACAAACTGACGAAGAGGGCTGCCCGTGTGGGTTTCGACTGGGAGAGGGTGGAGCAGATTTTCGACAAACTCTCCGAGGAGAAGGAAGAACTCCTCGCCGCCATCGAAGAGGGTGACAGAGAAAGAATCGAAGACGAGGTGGGGGATCTCCTCTTCGTGACAGCAAACATTGCCCGCTTCCTCGGAGTAAATCCCGAGCTGGCACTCGCGAAGACGAACAGGAAATTCGAGGAGAGGTTTAACTACATCGAGAAAAATTTAAATAAAAATGGAGAAAGCCTCGAAGAGGCATCCCTGGAGAGAATGGAAGAACTCTGGCGCCGGGCCAAGGAGGAGGAAGAGAAGAGGAAGTAAAAGGATGGGGAAGGATATTTT
>RFHC01000207.1 GCA_003696505.1 Deltaproteobacteria bacterium | reverse complement strand
GGTCTCTCCTCCTCCCCCCCTTCCGCGTCGAAGAGTCCCCCCTTCTCGAAGAGAGCCACCCGCACTTCCTGACGACATCCTTCGCGGACGGTCACCGGTCCCCCGGGGGAAACTCCGTAAAGGCCTCCTGGAGCGACCTTCCCCCGCATGCCCGTCACGTCCCCTTTTCTCGCCACCACGAAATACCTTCCGGGGGAGACCCGGAAGGTAACCCTACCTTCCTGCGAGGTCAGTGCCGAGGCAACCCCGGGACCGTGCAGGTCCCCCCTATCTGCCGGGTAGAGCACAACGGTGGCCCCAGACACGGGACTGCCTTTTCTCTCAACGGAGACGGAGAGAGAAGTCCTCTCCCCTTCCCCGCAGGCAGGACCCTTCCCTTCCAGCACGGGGACCAGAGGAAGCGCCACCGAAACGACCTGGAAGGGCTCAACCGTGACGGGATTTCTCCCCGTGAACGAGAAAAACTCTCCACTTTCGTCAGACCGCCTCCCGTAGATGTAATAGCGACCCGGGGGGAGAAAGAGCTGGAAGAAGCCGTCATCATCCGAGAAAACCCTGTTCACGGCGTCAGCGTCTGAGAAGCCCCCCCGTATCGACTTCAGGGCGAAAACCTCCCCCCTGACGCCCCGCTTTTCCAGAAGAACGACTCCCTCCACACCCGACGTCTCCACGGGGGGGAAGGGGAGATACGGCCTGTAAAAGACCCGCCCGATGCCGGCCTGGTCTCTCCCGTCGTGAATTTTCTCTTCTATCTCTGTCGGGTCCGCCGTCCCCCACCAGTTTCCTGACGCGTCAACGTCTTCCCGGTGGAGGTCGCCCACCTGGAGGTCAAACCTCTCATTCCCGTAAATCGCGTTCCCTCTTATCGTTGAGCGGGTATCTTTCGAGTGGAGGAAAATCCCCGTCCCGTTTCTGTAAACGGCGCACCCCCGGATGAGGTTTTCCGACTCTTTGAAGTTTATTCCCCTGACGACGTTGCCCGTGAAGACGGAATCGATAATCTCTGCCTTCGACCCGCCAATTCTCACGCCCTCCCTGTTGAAGCGGAAGAGGCACCTTTTCACGGTGAAGACGGAGAAGTGAGCGTGGAGCGCGTAAGAGCCGTATTCGAAGACGCAGTTTTCGAAGAGACTCCCCTTGCTGAAGGAGAGGTAGATTCTATCCCACGACTCCGGCCCTGCGGGATTTTCCGCGGTGAAGGTGACAGGCATTTCCTCCGTTCCCCTCGCCACGACCCGCCCCTCCACCTTCATCCCCGGCCTGGAAAATCCCTCGTGCTCATCCCCTATCTTCAAGGGCCTGGAGGTGAAGGCGACCCTCGTCCCCGGCTCAATCGTGAGGGTTGCGCCCTTCCGGACCACGACAACTCCATCGACGAGGACCTCCCCCTTCCAGGTCACGTCCCTGTCAATGACGAAAAACTCAGACGAAGACCCCCTATGCGCGCCCGGTGGGAGGTGAGAACAGCCCCCGAAGAGGAGGGCAGCAGCGAGCAGGAGAGAGAAAAGGGAAACAATGCCTCGAATCATCCCTTCTCCCTCACGACCCTGACGGCTTCTCCCCCGAGGGGACCGAGCCCCCTTTCTGCGGCGTAGGCGATGTGAGGGACAGAAGCCGGGTCGGCACCGAAGAGGGTCCTCACGGCGACGGCATCAGCCGAAACGGGGTTGGGGGAGGCAACGACCGTGTTTTTCACCGCAACGTCCGCCAGGTTTCCGCCGGAAGGGCCGTTTCTCAGGAGAATTCGCGTTCCGTCCACGACGGTGAGAGAGGGGGTGAGGTAAGCGTTCAGGTCCGCCAGAGCTTTCGAAAGTTCCCAGTGGACCTGTCCCCGGTTTCCCCCCATTATGCCCATCATGTTCTTGAGTCCGAGGGTATAGCCCGCCAGGGTGTGGTGTTTCGCCACGGGGACGTCGATGATTTTGTCCACCTCGAGAGCGTCGCGATAGAGGGGCCACTTCTTCAGGACTTCCGCATCCTTGATGCGGACGGTGACGAACTTCCTCCTTTCGGTGTGGTAAATCTCCACCTCTCTGCCGAGCCCTCTCTCCTTCTTGAACTTCTCAACGGCCGGAAGGATACCGCTGTTTATGTAGCATCGTCTCGGCTCGTTGCAGGTCCGGTCGAAGACCTTCACCCTCTTGGCCCCGGACTCGAGGGCGAGTTCGACGAGTGCAACGACAACTTCCGGGTGAGTGTTTGCAGCCTGCTCCGGTTTTCTGTCCCACCCGATGTTCGGCTTCACGAGCACCACGTCTCCGCGGGAGACGAAGTTCTCCATTCCGCCGAGGAGCGCCACCGCCTTTCTCACCGACGTCCCGATGTCCTCCCCCGTCACGAGGGAAACGGGGACGACCTCACCGGCGTATGCCCCGGACCCGGGCCGGGAAATGAGGCGTCCTCCGGCAAGCGCAAGGAGCGTCCGGGCAGACTTCTCGAGAAACTCTCTCCGCGTCAGTCTCAGGCAGCGCATCATCACCATTATACTCCTCCCGTCACGGACTCCCCATCCTCCCCCACTTCTGAACCAGGTGCACCAGGATGAAACCGAGAAATCCGAGGACCCCCGTCCAGAAGAGAGGCTCTCCCGGCTTCCTCGTCAACTGGAGTCCCAGGTAGAGGTTCAGGTACCTGTCAGAGCGAACCTCCACGAGGGATATGGCGTAACCTTCAAACTTCCCCGGGTGGTTAGGGGAAATTTCGACAGGGTTTTCAGCGCCATCACGGCGGATGATGAGAGAAGCCTTCATCTCCTTGACCCCCCTCTCCTT
>RFHC01000206.1 GCA_003696505.1 Deltaproteobacteria bacterium | reverse complement strand
GCCTCATCACCGGCATCGCAGGGTTTCTCGGGTCCCACCTGGGAGAGCGTCTCCTCGCTGGAGGACCTGATGAAGACTATAAAACGGTTCCGCGAATACCTTCATCACTCGAAAAGCTGGTGCTGAGGTGAACATCACATTCCTCACAACAGCCTGGGGAGTATCCGGAGCGGAAGAACACCTCCTGGACCTGGCAAAATTTCTGAAGGAGCAGAAGGTCGCCCTCACCTTCGCCGTCCGCCAGGGGAGCCTTTTCGAAAAGAGAGTTTCCTCTGAAGGATTTCCTTTCGTTCCCCTCGAGAGAAAAGGACCGGGCCTCCTCCTCTCCCCCATCACCCTCGCCAGGCACCTCATCCACGATGCGCCGGACGTCCTCTCCGTCAACCGGGAACACGATATTCTCCTCGGGTACCTGGCATCGAAAATGGCATCCCCTTTCCGCAAGAGGAGAGGAAAACTCGTTGCCGTATTCCACACACCCACGGGGAGGAAGATTCCCCTCCTGAAAAAATTTGACGGAGTCGTCTGCACCTCGGAATACACGAAAAATGCCTTCTCCAGGCACAACCCCGAACTCGAGGAAACCGCACGGGTCATTCACTACGGTATCGACCTCTGGCACACAGATAAGGACGAAAAGCTGAACGCAGAGAGGAAAAGGAGGTTTTTCCAAAACGCATCCTTCCCCCTCATCGGCATGATTGGTGAACTCTGGAAGAACCAGGAAGAGCTCGTCGACGTGGCGAAGCACCTCGTCCCCAACTTCCCGAACCTGAAAATCGCCATCGTCGGAGGGGGATGGAAGGAGCAGGTGGAGTCGCTCAAAAGGAAAATCGACGAGGCAGGCTTAACGGGCAACTTCATACTCACAGGGAGAGTGCCGCGGGGAAAAATCCCCGATATCTTCTTCGACCTGGACCTCTCCGTCTCAACTCACAGGAACGAAGGTTTCGGAATCGTCCACATCGAATCGCTCGCATCTTACACGCCCGTCGTTGCTTACAGGGCAGGAGGCTACGTGGAAATGCTCTCACGTGGGGGCGGAATCCTCGTCGACGGCGGGCCAGAAGAGCTGGCTCGAGCAATAGCCCGGCTCCTCTCAAACCACGACGAGCGGAAAAGGCTCGCCCTTGAGGGGAGGAAAATCGTGGAGGAATATTACACCATCGAGAGGATGGGAAGGGACCACCTCTCTTTCTACGAGAGCATCGTGGCGGGTCGCACATGGAAACGCGAGAGTTAGAAAAAATCCTCAAGGACCACACTGCCGGTCTCCGCGAAGAACTCATCAGAGAGAGGCGAACTTCCGGAGGAAACCAGCTCCCCCGCGTATCCATCATCACCCCTTCCTTCAACCAGGGAAGATTCATTGAGAGGACCATCGTCTCAATCCTTAATCAGGACTGGCCCAACCTGGAGTACATCATCGTCGACGGATGTTCCACAGACGAGACGGTGAACGTCATCAAAAAATACGAAGAGCACATCGCCTGGTGGGTGAGTGAACCGGATAAGGGTCAGACAGACGCTATCCTGAAGGGGCTCTCCAGAGCTACCGGGGAGTTCGTCACCTGGGTCTGCTCAGACGACGTCCTCTTCCCCGGAGCGGTCCGGACAATGGTGGAAGCCCTCATCAAGGATTCTTCAGCCGGCATCGTCTACGGCGCAACGGCATTCATCGACGAAAACGACAGGGTTATAAAGGTTCTCTCATACCGGGACATGACCCTTCACTCCCTTCTCTACGAAAAGCACTCCACCATCGCCCAGCCCTCGTCCCTCATGAGAAGGAGCGTCTACGAAGCTTCTGGCGGCCTGGACCCCTCCCTTTCATATACGATGGACTACGACCTGTGGATAAAACTCCTTAAAATCTCAAAGGCCGTCAATCTCGGAGATGTTGTCCTCTCCGGTTACCGGCTGCACGATGTCTCGAAGACTGTCGGGTCGTACCGGAAGATGGCTCTGGAGAAAATCGCCGTCAACCGGAGGCACACGGGGGACTGGATGAATAAAGTGATATACTCCCACTACTGGTACATCGTGGAAGACTGGTTCCGGGGGATTCGGAGAAAGTGGAGGAAAGAGTAGGCCGTCCCGAGAAACTCCCGCTCACTGCCGTCGTCATGACCTTCAACGAGGCCGGGCGCATCAGAAAGTGCCTGAGGAGCCTCTCGTTTGCCGGGGAGTTGATCGTCGTCGACTCCGGGAGCACAGACGGGACGAGGGAAATCGCCTCGCAGGAGGGTGCTCGGGTCGTGGAGAGAGCGTGGCCGGGAGACTACGCGGACCAGAGAAACTTCGGGGACTCCCTCGCCTCTTTCGACTGGATTCTCCAGCTCGACGCCGACGAGCAGGTCAGCCCGGAAATGGAAGAGGAGCTGAAAGCCTTCTTCTCATCTCCCCGGGAAAAAACATACGGCGGGGGAAGGTTCCCCCGAAAGGAAATCATCTTCGGGAAGTGGGTCAGAGGAGGGGGATGGTATCCTCAGTACAAACTCCGCCT
>RFHC01000205.1 GCA_003696505.1 Deltaproteobacteria bacterium | reverse complement strand
ATGTTACAGTTTCCCCCCATCGCCGTCAATCGGACGTCCGATGGGGAAGTAGTCGAAACCCAGTGACCGGACCCTTGCCGGGGTGTAGAGGTTCCTCCCGTCGAAAATTGCCGGATTTTTCATGAGTTTTTTCATCTTCTCGAAGTCGGGCTCCCGGAAGACGGGCCACTCGGTGAAGATGAGGAGCGCGTCAGCCCCCTTCACTGCCTCGTAAGGCCCCCTCGGGAAGGAGACACCCTTTTGCCCCCGGAACCGCGCCTTCGCGTTCGGGACCGCAACGGGGTCGTAGGCTTTGACCCGTGCACCTTCCTTCAGCGCCCACTCCATAACGTCCACTGCGGGGGCCTCGCGAATGTCGTCCGTTTTCGGCTTGAAGGCGATGCCCCAGACGCCGAGAGTCCTCCCCTTCAGATTTCCCCCGAAATATGTGAGGACCTTTTCGAAGAAGAGCCTTCTCTGCTCCTCGTTTACCCGGACGACGGAGTCGAGGAGGGAAGTCTTCACGCCCGCCTCTCTCGCGGTCTGGATGAGAGCCCGCAGGTCCTTGGGGAAGCAGGACCCGCCGAACCCCACGCCGGGGTAGATAAACTTGTTCCCGATTCTCGGGTCTGAGCCGATTCCCTTCCTCACGCTCTCCACGTCCGCCCCCACCGCTTCGCAGACGCGGGCTATCTCGTTCATGAAAGAAATCCTCGTCGCCAGCATGGCGTTGGCGGCGTACTTCGTCATCTCCGAGGACCTTACGTCCATGACGATGAGCTTCTCCCCCCTCCGGGAGAAGGGAGCGTAGAGCTCCTTCATGATTTCTGCCACGCGGGAGTTTTTGCACCCGACGATGATTCTATCCGGATACATGAAGTCGTCGACGGCGGCACCCTCCTTCAGAAACTCGGGGTTGTTGGCCACGTCGAACTCGATGGAGGGGTCTTTCAGGTTCTCCCGGAGAATCTCCTCCACTCTCTCCGTCGTCCCCACGGGAACGGTCGACTTGGTGACGACGATTTTGTAGGAGTCCATGTTTTCCGCTATCTTCTTCGCTGAATCGAATATGCCTTCCAGGTTTGCCTCTCCCCTCCTTCCCGATGGAGTCCCGACGGCAATGAAGATAATAAAGGAATTCTCCACCACCTCCCTGACGTCCGTGGTAAAGGAAAGACGGTCTTCCGCGACGTTTTTCCTCACCAGGTCTTCGAGACCGGGCTCGTAAATGGGGATTTCTCCCTTTCTCAGGCGGGAAATCTTTTTCCTGTCGATGTCGTAGCAGGTGACGGTATTTCCCATTTCGGCGAAGCAGGCACCGGTGACGAGCCCCACGTACCCGACGCCGAAGATTCCGATTCGCATCCTCCCCCCCTTTCGTCCCCTTCAGTCTTTCAGGACTTCCTCGATGACCTTTCTCAGCTGACCCTCGTCGGCGGCACCGACGTGGGAGTAGCGAATCGTCCCCGACTTATCTATGAGAAACAGGGTGGGAGTCCCGACGACGCCGTACGGGTCCGCCACCCGGAAGGAATCTCCCTCCAGGACGTCGAAGGCAATCTTGTAGGAGAGGCCTTCCTGCTCTTTGAACTTCTCAATCGCCTTCGCCATCTCCTTCCCGTCCAGGTTGACGCCCACGACGACGAGCCCCTTACCGGAGTATTCCTTCGTGAGGCGGTTTATCAGGGGTATCTCCTCCCGGCAGGGACCGCAGAAGAAACTCCAGAAAAAGAGGAAGACCGGTTTCTGTCCGACATAGGACTCAAGGGAAAAGGGGTTCCCCTGAAGGTCGTCGATGGTAAAGAGGGGAGCCTTCTCCCCCGGTTTCAGAGGCTGTATCCCCTGGGCTGAAGGAAGTTGAGTGAACTCTCCCTCCTTGCCTGATGAGGTTCCTCCAGCCAGGAGGAAGGAGAGGAAAAGGGCCAGGAAAACCAGGATGCTCGTTCTCTTCTTCATCGTCACTTCTCCGCGAGTTTTAATGTTTTCAACGCCTCCTCCACCACTTCCCTGATGTGTTTCTCGTCGCCCTTCTTGTAGCCCACGTGGTAGAGGCGAATCGTCCCCGAGCCGTCGATGACGATGGTCGTCGGGAGGACCATTGCCTGAAAGGCCGTGGCAATCTCCCGCTTCCTGTCTATTATGACGGGATAGGGAATCTTGTATTCAAACCCCTGGATAAACCTGACGACGCGCCTGGTCCCGAAGGAGTCCATGTTGATTCCCAGGACGAGAAGCCCCTGGTCCTTCAGGTCGTTGTAGAGTTTTATCAGGTGGGGCATCTCCTCAATGCAGGAAGCGCAGTAGATGGACCAGAAGTCGAGGAGAACGACTTTCTTCCCGATGATGCTTGCCGAGTCAATTTTCTCCTTCGCGAGGGACACGCCCGAAAAGGGCGGCGCCTTCACCCCCTCCTCAATCTTTCCCTTCCCCTTTCCCCCGAAACCGAAAAACGCCTCTCCCGCAGGCACGGCCACCATGAAGAAGAAGGCAACTGCAACTGCGGAAACGATGAACTTTCTGGGGGTCATCTTCTTCTCCTCTCGCGGTTAATTCCCATTTTTTATAACATCGGCTTCCGCGTCGGGAAACCTTTATTTACAAAGCCACCGCCTTCACGAGCCACGGAGCATCCGAGCCACGGAACCACCGAGCAACAGAGCCACCGAGCCTCCGAACAACCGAGCCTCTGAACAACCGATCCGCCGATCCTCCAAAAAACCATCAACCCAACAGGACCCCGTAGGGGCTCGATTCACGAAACCGGCACACACCCGTTACCGGGAGGGCAT
>RFHC01000204.1 GCA_003696505.1 Deltaproteobacteria bacterium | reverse complement strand
TGAATTCCGTTTCCGTGAACTTCATCCTTCCCCCTCCCGTATTGTCCGTCCGTTTCAGTTATCTCTCCTGTCAGCGGGCGGGTTCCCCTTCTACTTTGCTCAGGTCCCACCTTCGACTTCGCTCAGGTCCCAACCCGCATTTTGCCATTCCCCATTCCGCATTCCGATATCCGCATTCCGCAATCCGCCGACATTTCTCAGGTTCCACCCCGCTTCCATGGACCGGGAGCGGATAACCTTCGACCCTGCTCAGGTCCCACCGCCCCCCTACAGGTTTTTCGTAGGATCGGCGGTTCGGAGGTTCGGATGATCAGTGGCTCGGTGGCTCGTCGGTCCGATGACAGATTCCGCATTCCGCATTCCCCATTCCGCAATCCAAAATCCCCGTCACTCGTGATATCCTTCCTTTATCGTCGCCCTCCTGATGAGGCTCTTTATCCTCTCCATCCCCACCTTCTTCTCGATGAACTCCATGTGGTCCTTCACGCCGTAGACGTATTCGTCCAGGTAGCGCTTCATCTCGTCGTCCGTGGCGATGGAGTTGAGGAGGCCGATGTGCTCCAGGTCGAGCTCGTACCTTCCCGGCATGCATCCGGGATAGGCTCCGTAGGGAAGGTGAACGACGGCGTCGACGCAGAAGTAGGGAATCGTCGTCCTCTGAGGTTCCTTCCGAAACTCCTCGTGGTCGACGATGTCTTCCGCCGATATGATAACCTTCTTCGCCGCCATCGCAGCCTCAAGGGCGAAGAGGTTCGTCCCGAATATCCTGGCGTTGCCGTAAACGTCGGCCTGGTGGACGTGAATGAGGGCCACGTCGGGATTGAGGGCGGGAAGAAGGCAGACCGGGTCGCCCGTGAAGGGGTCCTCAACGACGACAGCGCCGGAGTACTCGATGTTGTCCGAGCCGAGCATGTCACGGGTGGGAATGAAGGGAATTCCCCGCGCGCCGGCAAGAATTCGCGCGGCTATCCCCCCGTTGGTCCACTCGTAGACCTTCACTCGTCCCTGAGAAACGGCGCCGGCGATGTACGGCCCGTATCCGAGAAACCCGACGTCTATCCTCGTCGCGCATCCGCCCCCGACGAGGAGGGGCGACTCGTGAAGGGTGAACTCCGCCCCTATCCAGAGGTCTTTCTTCCCCTGCCTGATGATTTCCCTGATGAGCGCCTGGGGCCCTCTCGTCAGAGAGGAGAAGTCGTAGACGATGTAATCCCCGTCGGAGACGAATTTCTCGACGGCCTCTTTTTCGGTGAGAACCTTTTCGACGGGCTTCCTGTTCTTTTTCTCGAGGACGTGTTTCCTGAACTCGTCGGGATGGATGAACTTATATTCCCTTCCCCCCTTCCTGAGCACTTTCATCGCTCTCATCCCCCTCTCTGGAAAGGTAGTAGTCGAACCTGTGGTTGATTACTTTCTCAACGACCGAATAAGGGTCTATCTCCCTTTCGGAAATCTCCTCAACGAGTTTCTCCAGGAGGCCGTTTTTCGAAAGGTCCGAGAGGGCTTTCTCGAAGAGGCGGTTTTTCAGGATTTCGTAGAGTTCCACCCGCGCCTTCCTCAGGTCGTGGAATTTCAGGAGACCCTTCTCCTCGATGTGCTTCCTGTGCTCTTCAATAGCATCGAGTAGTTCGTCTATTCCCTCTCCGGTCAGCGCGACGGTGTTTACGATTCTCGGCTTCCACTCCCCCTCTCCGTACTTCTTCATCTCGAGCATGTGCTCCAGTTCTCGCCTGGTCTTGTCAGCCCCTTCCCTGTCTGACTTGTTGATGACGAAGATGTCGGCTATCTCGAGAATTCCCGCCTTGATTGCCTGAATGTCATCTCCGAGACCGGGGACGACGACGACCAGGTTGGTGTGCGCCACCTTGACGATTTCCGTCTCATCCTGCCCAACGCCAACTGTCTCGATGATGACCACGTCCTTCCCCATCGCGTCCATGACGTTGACGATGTCTATGGTGGAGCGGGAAAGTCCACCCAGGTGTCCCCTCGTGGCGAGGCTCTTGATGAAGACCCCGTCGTCGAGGGCGTGCTTCTGCATGCGGATACGGTCGCCGAGAATGGCACCTCCGCTGAAGGGGCTCGTCGGGTCGATGGCGACAATCCCCACCGTCTTCTCCCGACCCCTCAACTTCTCGGTGATGACGTCGACGAGGGTGCTCTTGCCCGCGCCGGGCGCACCCGTTATCCCCAGGATGTAGGATTTCCCCGTGTGGCGGTAGAGCTTTTTCAGCGTTTCCTGCGCCTCGGGAAACTCGTCGTCCAGGTCCCGCATGAGGCGGGCGGCGGCGATGATATCACCCTCTATAACTTTCTCCCAGGTCTCTTTCCCGCTCATTCTCTATCCTTTCCGTCACCCCCGGATGAGCTGTTTCGAGATGACGATTCTCTGAATTTCTGAGGTTCCTTCGCCAATCTCACAGAGTTTCGCGTCTCTCATGAACTTCTCAACGCTGTACTCTTCAGTATATCCGTAGCCCCCATGAATCTGCACCGCTTTTATCGTCGCGTCCATGGACGCCTCTGATGCGAAGAGCTTCGCCATGGAGGCCTCCCGCACGAAGGGCTTCCCTGCGTCTTTGAGAAACGCCGCCCTCAGGGTGAGAAGCCACGCCGCTTCGAGCCTCGTCATCGCGTCGGCTATCATCCACTGGATTGCCTGGAAGTTCGCGATGGGCTGCCCGAACTGCTGGCGCTCCTTGGCGTAGTTGATTGCCTCCCTCATGGCTCCCATTCCGATGCCGACGGAAAGGGCCGCAATTGAAATCCTGCCTCCGTTCAGGACCGACAGGGTGTCCCAGAAGCCCTTACCCTCCTCGCCGAGAACGGCATCGTCAGGGAGGAAGAGGTCTTCAAAGACCACCTCCGCCGTATCCGACGCTCTCATTCCGAGCTTTTTCAACTTCTTCCCGACGATGAGCCCCTCCGTCCCTTTCTCGGCGACGAAGGCGGTGATTCCGTCCTTACCTTTTTCCCTGTCCGTCACGGCCAGGATGACGTAGACACCGCCGATTGAGCCCTGAGTGATGAACATCTTGGATCCGTTGAGCTTCCAGCCCCCTTCGACCTTTTCCGCCCTCGTCTTCATCGAGGCGGCGTCCGAGCCGGAATTCGGTTCGGTGAGGCACCAGGCCCCCAGGACTTCTCCCGATGCGAGCCGGGGAAGGAACCTCTTCTTCTGCTCCTCCGAACCGGCGTGGAGGATGTGTCCCGAACAGAGCGAGTTGTGGGAGGCAACGGTGAGGCCCAGGGAGCCGTCCCCCGCGCCTATCTCCTTCACCGCAATGGCGTAGGAGATGGTGTCCATGCCGGCTCCCCCGTACTCCTCGGGGATGCAGACACCGAAAAGGCCAAGGTCCCCTACCTTTCTGATTACTTCAGAAGGTATTTCCCCCTTCTCGTCCCACTCCCTCGCGTGGGGTATGACCTCTTTCTTCGTGAACTCCCTGACCATCTGCTCGAGGGCCAGGTGCTCCTCCCTCAGTTCAAAGTCCATGTTCGTTCCCCCGGTTTAAAAATTCTCGTCCCCTCATTCCTCAGCGGGGACGAAATAGACATCAGTAGGCTTGAACTTCGAGAGCCTCCGGAAGCGAGCTTTCACCTTCATCCCGATTTTTATGTCTTCCGGCCTCTCCACTCCGATTAAGCGGGCGAGGAGGAGCGTGTCGACACCGTCAAACTCCACGAGAATGAGGTGGAAGGGGGTCTCCTTGAGAAACTCCTCGCTCCCGTAGTAGCAGGTCGTGAAGGTGTGGACCCTCCCCTCCTGCGGAAGTTCGAACCAATCGCATTCGGCGCCGCACTCCATGCAGTGGAGCCTGGGCGTGGCGTACCTGTAACCGCACTTCGTGCACTCCGTCCCGAGGAGTTTCTTGTTTGCCAGGCCCGCAAAGAAGGGAGAATCCTGTCCGTAGGAGTGGATGTAGTCGATGGTGTAGGTGTGCTTGATTATGATAGGCTCCATCTTTTTCAGGTCTTTCAGGTCAGACGGGAAGGGGACGTTGTAGAGGACCGTCCCGTCCATCGTCTCGGGGAGCTTCGCGTTGTAGTCGTAAGCCGCCGGATTGACGGTCTTCTTTTTCCTCGTGGTTTTTTTCGTCGTCTTTTTCGTCGCCATCTCACCACCCCCTCTCGAGTATTGAAACGGTGACGTAGGTGCCGGTCCCTGCGTGGCTGTGTATGAGGCCTCTCTTCGCGCCCTTCACCTGGAGAGTGTCATCACCGAAGTGTTTCTTGATGGTCCCCTGTATCTGCCAGAAGGCGAAGACCGCCTGCATGAGGCCCGTCGCCCCGACGGGATGTCCGCAGGCGATGAGTCCTCCCGACGGGTTCACCGGAATGGTGCCCTTCTTCTTCAATTTGAGGCCGTAGTCGATGTTCGGCATGAAGGGATGGCCCTCTTCCACGAATTTCCCGCCTTCACCGTACTTGCACAGACCCAGGTCCTCGTATGTCTGAATCTCCGACGAGGTATAGGCGTCGTGAAGTTCGATGAAGTCCAGGTCCTTTATGGGGTTCTTGATTCCGGCCATCTTGTAGGCCTGGATTGCCGCCATCCTCCCTGCCCGGAAAGAGTGAACGCCGGGATACTTGAGGTTCTTGTAATCGCTCTTCTTCTCGTGAGGGAGGAGGGGAACTTCGCCGTGAGGCCTGTCGGCGAACCTCATGGCGTCGGTGCCGGTGCCCACTCCCGTGATTTTCACCGGTTTGTCGGTGAGCTTGAAGGCCGTTTCCTTGTCAGCCAGGATACAGACGGCTGCGCCGTCGGACATGACGCAGATGTCGAGGAGCGTGAGAGGATACGCAACCATCTCGGCCTTCCGAACGTCCTCCACGGTGAGCTTCATCCTCTTCTGAGCGTAGGGGTTGTAGTAGGCATTCATGTGGTTCTTCACCGAGACCATCGCCATCTGTTCCACAG
>RFHC01000203.1 GCA_003696505.1 Deltaproteobacteria bacterium | reverse complement strand
GGGAGAGAAGGTTTACCTGAGGAGGGGAGACCGCATCATCGTCCAGGTGACGAAAGACGAATCCCCCATGAAAGGTGCTGTCCTCACGTCTTATATCTCCATCGCGGGGAGATACCTGGTCCTCATGCTCGGAATGAAGAAAACTGGGATATCGAAGAGGATTCAAGACGAGGAAGTGAGGGAGAAACTCCGGAGTCAGGTGGAGAAACTCTCCATCCCTGAAAACATGGGCGTCATCGTCCGCACTGCCGGGGCGGGGGGAAAGCTGAAAGATTTCCGGAGCGACCTGAAGATGCTCAAAACCCACTGGCAGTCGATCACGAAAAAGGCGAAGGAGATGGAGGGACCGGGAATCCTCTACGCTGAGCAGGACCTGGTAACGAGATTCCTCCGCGATTACTACGACCCGGCTGTGACGAGGGTCATCGTCGACACGGAGGAGGCCTACCAGAGGGCGCAGAGCTTTTTCCAGATTTACGCTCCCTCGAAGAAGGAGATACTCTTCCTTTACAGGGAGAAGCCTCCCCTTTTCGACCACTACGAGGTGACGGGAGAGGTGGAGCGCTCCTTCGGGAAGAGGGTGGAACTCCCTTCGGGCGGTTTCCTCATCATTGACGTGACGGAGGCCTTCGTTACCATCGACGTGAACTCGGGGAAGAGCGTGAAGGAGAAAGACCTGGAGGAGACAGCCTTCCGGACAAATCTGGAGGCGGCCAGGGAAATACCGCGGCAACTCCGCCTCCGGGACCTGGGGGGAATCATCATCGTCGACTTCATCGACATGTACAGCCGCGCTCACAAGAAAGAAGTGGAAAGGACCCTCAGGGCGGAGATGAAAAGGGACCGGGCGAGGTACGACATCGGCACTATCGGGCGCTTCGGCGTGCTCACCCTCACCCGTCAGAGGCTCGGCACTTCCCCGCTTGACGTTTCCTACGAGAGGTGTCACCTCTGTGCCGGATTCGGGAGAGAGAGAAAGCCTCACTCCGTCAGCGCTGAGCTCTTCAGAACGGTTCTCAGAAAGTGCGCCAAGGGGGGAGAGGGTGTGGTAAAATTTCGCCTGAGTCCCGGCCTTTTCGAATACGTGGCGAACCACCTTTCGGGCAGGCTCGACCAGATATATCAGTTCACGGGGACGCGGGTCGAACTCACAATCGACCTCTCTCTTTCGGGTTTCTCCTACGCTGAGGGATGAGGTCCTTACGGGTCATTTCCGTCGGCCGCCCTTGAATTTCGGGACGCTTTTGTGTTAGTCATTTAATTTCCACTTCTCAGAGAGGGTACCGCCATGGTCATGAGCAGCAGCCTCTGGACCGATAATTTCCACGATTTTTACGTCGACAGGGAGCAGGAGAGGTGCATCCAGTGCCTCGTCTGCGTTAGACAGTGCCCCTACGAGGCGAACGTATATCGGGAGGCGGCGGGCGTCGTCGATTCCGTCCACAAGAACTGCACGGGGTGTCACAGGTGTGAATCGCTCTGTCCAACCCGCTGCATAACGATTCGGACGAATCCTTCCGAGTTCAGACCCCACGCCAACTGGCAGCCCCGGGAGATAAAGAACATTTACAAGCAGGCGAGGACGGGAGGCGTCCTCCTCACATCCACCGGATGCGAGCTCCCCTACCCGAACTACTTCGACCGTATCCTCATCGACGCCTGTCAGGTGACGAATCCCTCCATCGACCCGCTGAGGGAACCGATGGAACTCCGCACCTACATCGGGAGGAAGCCGGAGAAACTCGAGTTCGAGAGGACGGAAACGGGAGAGGTGAGGCTGAAAACAGAGATAGCTCCTCAGCTCAAGTGCGAGGTTCCCATCCTCTTCTCCGCAATGTCGTATGGCGCGGTGAATCTCAACTTCTGTGAGGCACTCGCCATGACGGCAAAGGAGGTCGGGACCTACTGGAACACGGGTGAGGGGGGGCTTCACAGGAAGCTCTATCCCTACGGAGACCACACCATCGTTCAGTGCGCTTCCGGGCGCTTCGGTGTGAGCAAGACCTACCTGGGGACTTCGGCAGCCATCGAGATTAAAATCGGTCAGGGCGCGAAGCCGGGTATCGGCGGGCACCTCCCTGGAGAGAAGGTGAACAGGGATATCTCCGAGACGAGGATGATTCCCGTCGGGTCCGACGCCATTTCCCCTGCCCCGCACCACGACATCTATTCCATCGAGGACCTGAGGCAGCTTATCTTCGCTCTCAAAGAGGCGACCGATTACGAGAAACCCGTTTTCGTCAAGATTGCAGCGGTCCACAACTCCGCTGCCATAGCAAGCGGAATCGCCCGGGCCGGCGCAGACGCCATCGTGATAGACGGTTTCCGGGGAGGGACGGGCGCAACCCCCCTGATGATTCGGGACAACGTGGGAATCCCCATCGAGCTGGCGATAGCGGCGGTGGACGACCTTCTCAGGGCGCAGGGAATCAGGAACGAGGTTTCCCTCATCGCGGCCGGGGGAATAAGAAACTCTGCGGACGTCGTGAAAATCATCGCTCTCGGGGCGGACGCCGTCTACATCGGGACGGCTGCGAAGATAGCCGTCGGGTGTACCGTCTGCCAGAGGTGTTACACCGGCAAATGCCCCTGGGGGATTACCACGAACGACCCGAGGCTGGCGAAGAGGCTCAACGTGGAGATAGCAGCGGAGCAGCTCACGAATCTCATTCACGGATGGGCCCATGAAATCAAGGAAATGATGGGGCTCATGGGAATTAACGCCATCGAAAGCCTGAGGGGAAACAGGGAGAGGCTCAGGGGCGTGGGCCTCACAGACAGGGAACTGAACATCCTGGGAATAAAGCATGCGGGTGAGTGAAATGAAGAGAGTATACCCGAGAGAGGAAAACTGCATGGGCTGCGGCCTCTGCCTTGTTGCGTGCGTGGTGGAGCATTCGAAGACGAAGGATATCCTCATGGCCTACAAGCAGGAGACTCCGCGGCCCACTCCGAGAAACGTTG
This sequence comes from Deltaproteobacteria bacterium, assembly GCA_003696505.1. GTDB lineage: Bacteria > Desulfobacterota > Deferrimicrobia > J040 > J040 > J040. Next base: position 4,256 of record RFHC01000203.1, on the reverse strand, counting down.
TTGAGGAGGGCGAAGAGGGTGCCTGCTTCTCCCTCCAGTGCCGCCACTGCCAGGAGCCAGACTGCGTCGACGCCTGCGTCAATGGCGCCCTCTACATCGACAACGGGGTCATCAAGGTGAACAAGGACCACTGCGTGGCGTGCTGGATGTGCGTCATGGCCTGTCCTTACGGATGTATCTACCGCGAGGAGCGGGAAGGGTCCTGGAATTCGAACAAGTGTGACCTCTGCCCCGGAAGGGATGTCCCCGCCTGCGTCGAAATTTGCCCGAACAGAGCACTCGTATATGAGGAGAGGTAAATGAGGTACGTCATAATAGGAAATTCCGCTGCGGGAGTTCACGCCGTCGAAGAAATTCGAAAGAGGGACGGAGAGGGCGAAATCGTCATGTTCTCCCGCGAGCCCTATCTCGCTTATTCCCGTCCCCTCATCACGGAATTTCTCTTCGACGGTGTTCCGGTGAGGAAGATGTCCTACAGGGATGCTTCCTTTTACAGGGACAACAGGGTGGACCTCAGGCTTGGAGTGGAAGTGGTTGAGATTGACAGGGAGAAGAAGGAAGTCCTCGACAGCCGGGGAGAGAGGACCCCTTACGATAAACTCCTCATCGCCACGGGAGGAACACCCTTCGTCCCTCCCATCAAAGGGGGAGACAGAGGGGGAATCTTCACGATGATGACGTGGGACTCGGCAAAGGCGGTGAAGGAGAGACTTCCGAAAACGAAAAGAGCCGTCGTCCTCGGAGGAGGGCTCATCGGAATGAAAACGGCGGAGGGAATTTACGAGGCGGGAGTCCCCACAACCGTCGTTGAACTGGCGCCACAAATTCTCGGGAGAATCCTCGACAGGCGGGGTGCCGAGATTTTCCAGGACTACCTGGAGAAGAAGGGGATGGAAATCATCACGGGGGACACTGTAGAGGAAGTCGTTGGTGAGAGCGAAGTGGAAGCCGTCAGGTTGAGGAGCGGACGGGTCCTGGAGTGCGACCTCCTCATCGTTGCGATTGGAGTTGTTCCCAATATGGACCTGGCGAAGAAGGCCGGCCTCCAGGTGAACAGGGGCATCGTCGTGAACGAAAGGATGCAGACGAGCGACCCCGACATCTACGCGGCAGGTGACGTTGCAGAAGCGTTCGACATCGTCGTTAAGGAGAAGAGGGTCAACGCCATATGGCCCGTGGCAAACAGGCAGGGGAGAATAGCGGGGGCCAACATGGCGGGGGGAGAGAAGGTATTCACCGGCGAGTTTCCGAAAAACTCCCTCAAGCTCCTCGGACTCGAGATGATATCGATGGGACTCGTCGATTCTCCCGACGATTCGTGCCAGGTAATCACGAGGGACGAAGGCGAGAGGTACGTGTACAGGAAATTCATTTTTAAAGACGGGCACGTCCTGGGAGGGATTTTCGTCGGCGAAATAGACAAAGCCGGCATCGTGACGGGGATGATAAAGAACGGGGTCAGGATGAACGGAAACCGCGAGCGACTCCTCTACGGACCGCCCCAGCTCATATACCTGGACGAGGAATACAGGGAGGAGAAACTGACCAGGCCCGTCGTCAGTTGATGGGAGAAGAGGCGTGAAAGATTCCGGCTTTGCCCTCCCCGACAGGGAAGGGATTGAGAGAATCAACCGCCTTACCCGGGTCTACATATTCACTTCTTTCGCCTACCTTATCCTGGGAATGCTCCTGGGAGTGGGGATGCTTGCCACGGGCAACGACAACTTCCTTTTCACCCACGTCCACATGCTCCTCATCGGCTTCGTGGTTTTTCTTATTTACGGGGTGGGATACAAACTTCTCCCGACGATGTACTTCGGCTATCCCGGACTGCCCTATCCGAGACTCGCCTGGGTGCAGTACATTCTCGCCAACGCCGGCCTCATCTTGATGATTCTTTTTTACAATTTCCTCCCCGTTCGATTTGCCACGTGGAAGATACTCTTATTCTGCGGGGGGATTGAGTTCTTATCGGCCCTCCTCTTCGTCTTCATCATGGTTTCCTGCATCCGGAGGGGTGGGAAGAGCCTTTAGTTTTCCTTAAGTCCTTCCCATATTCGCCTGTTGCGAGGAAGAGGGGAAACGGGTATCTTACACCTGTTACTCGAATCCAATCTGACCGGTCGATATGGGGGAATGAGGAACTCTGTTGCACGGAGATATCTCATCGCGGGGATTTTCCTCTTTGTCGTCATCACCCTCCTTTTCTCTCTCCTCTACCGGGGCATCGAAGCAAGATTGACCCAGAAATTCATCGGCGAGTTGAGAGCATCTGGCGAAAAAGGGGCGCTCCTCGTTCAGGAAAAGATTCTGCAGGTAAGGGACGGGGTGAAAAAACTCCTCAACTTTGCCGGAAGGGAAGGGACCTTTCTCAGGACGGCCGAACCCCCAATTTCACTTCCTTTCCCCGAGGCAGAGGGCGTGGAGATTTTCGGTCCGGGGGGTGACGTGGTGACCAGGTTTTACCGGTCACGGGAGTTTGAAGAACTGATGGCATCTCCTGCCACCTCTCTCTCCGGAGTCGAGGTGGGGCTCGTCCCGTGGGGAGGTGAACTCCACGTCCTCTACCGGAGCCTTCCCCCCGAAGAGGGGCTTTCCGTGTCCGTCCTCGTCCCCGCCCGGTGGATTGAAGTGGTCGGGGGAATGAGAGTTCCTCCTCTGGCAGGGGGCGTGCTCACGGCCGGGGCTTTCGAGGGAATCGGCGCGAGCGAGGATTTCTGCTCAGCCTGTCACGGTGTTGGGCACCAGTCAGACTTCTTCCCCGTTCCTCACGCGGGTTTCGTGAAAGAGGGTGGAGTTTTTCTCTCCGGCGCAGTCGGAGGTGATAGATTCGTCTTCGCACCTGTGTCCTTCGAGGGAGTTACCGTATCTTACCTCTTCTTCCGGTTCTCTGAGGGCGACCTGCAAGCGACTCTCGGCATGCTCCGCTCTGTCCTCTTTCCTTCGTGGATTCTCCTCATCCTGACGACGGTCACCGTCCTCTTTCTCCTCTACGGGCGAGCGGAGAGGTCATTTCAGAAACTCCTTCACGCAGGGGAGGGAGAGGGGGACGAGACAGAGGAGGGAGGAATGGAGGAACTTCCTCCCGAAGTTGCCTCCGTGGCCGGGCGGATGAGGGAGCTGAGGGACCGGTTGTCCCGGGTGGAAAAAGAATTCAAGGAGGAGCGTGAGAAGTTAACGGCAGAACTGACGAAACTCAGGGAGAACGAAGAGGGGGTCATCGGGAATATAAGGAAGATAAACGAGTTCATCAATTCTCTCAGCACCATCATGTATCCCGACGTTCTCGGGGAGAGAATAGTCACGGAAGTGCAGCGTTTGACCGGATGCGAGCTCGTGATTCTCCACGTGGAGGCGGGGTCTGAGGGAGAGGGAGAGGTGTTTTCCCGCCATTCGTTCCGCAGGGACACCATCGTTGAAATCTTTCTCAAGAAGATGGAATCGGAGTTTAAGAAGCACGCGCCCTCTGTGAGAGAGCCGAGAGAGACGGAACTTATCGACGACCCGTTTTTCTCCCGGTTTGCCGTCTACAACCACCCGCTGGAGAGGGTTTTCCTCCTCCCCATCGTTGTAAGGGATGTGCGTATGGGCACGCTTGCCCTCTTCAAGAGGGGAAAATCCAGATTTACCGATGCCGAGAAGGAGTTCATCTCCGCAATCGCCACGCACCTGGGAACGGCAATCGAGAACTCCCACCTCCACGAGGAGGTGAAGCGGAACTACTTTAACACCATCAGGGCCCTCGTCCGGGCGATTGAGGAGAAGGACAGGTACACCCGCGGACATTCCGAAAGGGTCACCAGGCTTGCCCTGGCCATGGGTGAGAAGGCGGGATTGAGCAGGAAAAGGCTCAGAATTCTCTATCAGGCCGCTGTCCTTCACGACATCGGGAAAATCGGCATCGACCTGAGCATCCTGAACAAGAAGGGCGCCCTGTCTGAGGAGGAGTGGAGACTCATCCGCCAGCATCCCGTCATCGGACAGAGAATCATCGAGCCTCTCACTTTCCTGAAAGAGGTTAAGGCCTGCATCAGGGAGCATCACGAAAGGTTCGATGGGAAAGGGTATCCGGAGGGAAGGAGGAGCGAAGAGTTGACCCTTGAGGGACGGATACTCTCCGTAGCGGACGCCTTCGACGCCATGACTTCTGACCGCCCCTACCGGCGGGCCATGACGGAGGAGGAGGCAATTGAGGAACTGAAGAAAAACGCGGGGAAGCAGTTCGACCCTTACGTCGTAGACCTCTTCATCCGGGT
>RFHC01000034.1 GCA_003696505.1 Deltaproteobacteria bacterium | reverse complement strand
TACGCTGAGAAGTTCGGCATTCCCGTGGGATACGACCCCGACGCGGACAGGAAATCGTGGGAGGAGATGAAGAGGTTCTTTTCCCGGGTCTTCGGGAATCTTTGATTCCCTGTTTCCCAATCTGTCATGCCCGGGCCCCGTGAGTTCGTGGTTTTCTGCTCACGAGTCCTGTCAGATGGCAGGCAAAAAGTAATTTCAAACACATGAATTTTGACCAGAAACCCCTCATGTATTAAGAATATTAGAGGGGAGATGACATGTGTGAACTTCTCGGTCTCTGCTTTTCCCAGCCAGTCTCTCCATCTATCTCATTTCGCGGGTTTCGCCACAGGGGGGAAAATAACCCCCACGGTTGGGGAATCGCGTTTTACCCGGACAGGTCCGCCCAGGTCATTAAAGAACCCGTGCGGGCAGGGGAAAGCAAGCTCTCTCAATTTCTCCAGGAATACGACCAACTGCAATCTCAAATCTTTATCGCCCACGTCCGGTACATGAGCCGGGGGGAAAAATCCCACGCAAACACCCATCCCTTCATCAGGGAACTTGGGGGGAAGGAGTACGTTTTCGCTCACAACGGAACCATCGACCACCGGAGTCTCCGGCTGGGAAGGTTTCAACCGGTAGGGAACACTGACTCGGAGCATCTCTTCTGTCACCTACTCGCACGGTTCGAAGAGCAAGGGATTTCAAAATGGGATGAGGCTTCCTTTCAGTGGTTAACAGAAGTTCTCCACGAAACAAACAACAAAGGAAAGATGAACCTCCTCTTCAGCGAAGGGAAATTCCTCTTCTGCTACCGGTGTCAATTCGGGCACACATCTCTCCAGTTCGTCAGAAGGGAAGCCCCCTTCCCCCGAATCCGTTTGCAGGACGAGGACTGGGAAATCAACCTGGAGGAGGAGAAATCTCCCGACCAGGCCGGTTACGTCGTTGCGACGAGAAAACTGACGAACGAGAGGTGGAAAAATTTTGAGAAGGGCGAACTCTGCGTCTTCCTGGACGGAGAAATCGTCTTTTCAAGCTCCGGGAGGGAAGAGGGAGAAAAAGGGGAAATCGACGAAATCATCGACTGACCCGCCGACCTACTCGTATTCGACAACCGGGACAAATCCAGCATCTGTTCTCTCAAACGACACAGACCTCACCTTTCTCCTGCGAAACGTCCTCGGATAAATGAATCGTTTGTCTCCAGGAGTGCGGTGCCACTTCTCTTTGTTGCACGACTTACAGGCGCAGACCATGTTCTCAATTGTATCTGCCCCGCCCTTCTGATAGGGAAACACGTGGTCAATGACGGCTTCCTTCAATGTGAGTTTCTTCCCGCAGTAGAAGCACATTTCCCCATCCATCTCGTAGACACTCCTCCTGACCTCAGGCGGAATTGGCTTCCTCTCTTCAAGATTTGAAACCCAGAGAGGAAGGTCAACCTCTTCCGGGGGAGGGACATCTACGGGGATTTCGAAACTCACTCCAAAGATCCCATCTCCCCGGACGACCCGAATCAGACCAACTTCTTCTAAAAAATCAAGAGACCTCCTTACGAACTTTCCGGGTATCCCCGTATCTGAGGAATGTTCCTTTATTTTCTTCATCCCGCGAGGATCAGGGGCATTTACGTACCTTTCGAAATACTCCACCGCTTTTCTCGTTATGGCTTGAACCCACCTCTCCCTCAGTTCCTCCGACGCCCAGATTGTTTTCCTTTTCATAGGAATACCCCCTTCTTCATAAACTTCCCCCCACCTTCACCACCACCAGTTCCTCCCTCGCCCGGGTGCATCCGACGAAGAGGAGGTTGCGGTAGCGTTTTTCCAACCCGTCCATGGGGCGGGGAATAACTCCGGGCCGGAGGCTGTAATCAGTCGGGTCGAGGAGGAAGACCACCTCAAAGTCCAGACCCTTCGCGCTGTGGACGGTTCCCACTTTCACCGTCTCCTCGTGGAGGTCGAAGGAAAGCTTTTGCTCCGTGCTTCTGGAAAACCAGTTTGCAGGTATCCCCTCATCCTCGAACCGCTCCGCAATTCTCCTCACCAGCCTTCGGCCGGGACTCTCAAGACCCTCTCCCTTTCTTTCCTCCAGCCCTGAAAGGTAAAGGACCGCGACTTCAGCGGGGGGAATTCCCCTCCTCAATCGCTCTCTCACCTCCCGGAGAACAAACGATACGACACCCTCTTCGGAAGAGATTTCAAATTTTTCGGGTTCAGGCCCGTGCCTCCCGAAAGCGTCGGGGAAAAGACGAACCCCTCCCGTGTCGGAATCCACCGTCTTCAAAGTCTTGCCCGAGACCCGGTGAGCGTAAGTGAAAATCTCGTGGGTGCACCGGTAGGAATGAGACAGGTTTACTACCCGTCCGCGGAAGTTTATTCCCATATCCGTCAGCGTGAAGCGGCCGTAGATGTCCTGTTCCGGGTCCACCGCAACCACGAGGTCTTTCCCCTCCCCCCTGAGCACCCCGGCCACGACTCGGAACATGTCCGGAGAGAAGTCCTGCCCCTCGTCGACGAGGACAGTGTCGTACTTCTCCTCCTCCGGGATGCCGGGAATCCTCTCCTTCACCCTCCCGACCAGGTCCTGGTAATAATCTCTCCCCCTCCCCGAATGAAAGACCTCTTCCCCGAGAATCTCTCCACAGAGCCCGAAAAAGGGTCTCACCTTCACCCTTTTTCTCCTGTCTTCGGGGAGGTTGTGGTCCAGCATGTCGGAGGCGTGCCTGGCGAGGGACAGGTTGAAACAGACGTAGAGAATCCTTTCTTTCGCAGGATGGTAGCGCGCCAGGTACGCCGCCCGGTGGAGGAGCACGAGAGTTTTCCCGCTTCCCGCAACGCCCTTCAGGAGGCGGGGCCCTTCCCCCATCTCCCGCGCCACGGCCTCCTGGTGCCGGTCCAGGACGAGCTCCCCCACCCGTCTCGTCTTCCTCTTTTCTTTGGGTGGAGAGAGGGTGACGAGGCTGTCAGAGAAAATGTTTTTCCTGAGAACCTCCATCTGCCGGTCCGAGAGTTCAGGACCAAGAAACCTCACGGGGCGGGCTTTATCGAGAAACCTGACAAACTCTTCCGTCCCCTTCTCCCCCCTTCCGAGAAAAGGGCCTGCCTCATCCAGGTCTTCCTTGAAGAGAGTCCTTTCCTTTTCCGCATCAAACCTCGAGTGGTGGGGAGAGGAGAGGAGCTCCTCCCTCGAAATGCACGGAAACACCACGAGGTAACTCACGGGAAGGATGGGCTTCCCTCTGAATTCCCCTTTCTGGTGGGTAAGCTCGGGCAGCCGGGAAAGCTTATCCCTTACCGAATAGCTGCAGGTCCTGGCCTGAGCATATGGGTTAGGGCACGCTGCCCTTTCCCCGCCCCTGTATACGACGAAGGTCTGCGGACCGACTTCCTCAATCTGGTCCAGTTTCCAGTCCTTCACCTCGACAACGAAGAGCCCCAGTCCCGGCACGTAAAGGACGAAGTCGGCCTCCCTTCCCAGAAGCCGCACCCGGTGCCAGAGGAGGACGTCCTCGCGCGCGGCGAAGACTTCCCTGAAAAACCGGTGAACCCTTCTCTCCCCCGGAGTTGCCGCATCGGAAGGGATGTTCTCTGGTATGAGAATCGCCAACGGCCTCCCCCTTTTCCCGGTCACCTTCCCCCTCGGGCGGGGTTAGATTTTCCTCACGACTCCCCCTCGGGGAGCTCCAGAATCC
>RFHC01000202.1 GCA_003696505.1 Deltaproteobacteria bacterium | reverse complement strand
TCTCCGCAACTTCATTTCTCCTCCTCCTCTCCTCCCCCGGTCAGGCGGAGGAAAAGGTCCCACAACGCCTTCCCGTCTTCCATCAGGTTCCTCTCCTCATCTCCGTAGAGCCACAGGTAGGTGAGGGTGTTGATGGACCCCATGATGAGGGCCGCACCCAGGCGGGGGTCGATGGGAGAAAACTCTCCCCTTCTTACGCCATCTTGTATGAGGTCTTTCAGGGTAAAGAGGAGGTCCCTGTAGAGAGAGTGAAACTCCTCCCCCAGTTCAGACTGGATGTCCCACTCGAAAAGGTGTCTCTCAAACACGTAAAACCGGAGCATCTCCCGGTTCATCTCCCGCATCTGGAGTATCGCGAAAATGAGCGCTCTCACTTTCCCGGAGGCCGTCTCCTCGCCGCCTATCTGCCCCATGATGAACTTCCGAATCTCTCCCACCTTCCTCTCGACGACGGCTTTGAGGATGCTCTCCTTCCTGGGGAAGATGCTGTAGAGGCTCCTCATCCCGAGCCCCGTTTCGCGGGAGAGGTCCTCCATGGTGAAGGACGAAAAGCCCTTCTCTGCGACGAGAGCTTCCGCCGCCGTCAGGATCTTCTCTCTCCTCTTTTCCAGAGAAATCTTTCTCCTCGCCATGATCCCCACCTCTCTCTGTTTTGAGAATGTATATTCTACTTCAGGAGATCGGGGGAGCGCACGGGAAAAATTTCCTTTTCAGAACCTCTGCGCGGAGACGGGGAATTACCGGGAAACGCAGAAAAAAAAAGGCGGACCCTCGGGGTCCGCCTCTCCGGTTCGCACGGTTGCAACCAATCAGCAGTCGAAATAGAGCTTGAACTCCACCGGATGGGGTCTGCTGTAGAACTCAGAAAGCTCGTTCTCTCTCTTGTACTGAATCCACATCTCGATGACGTCGGGAGTGAAGACGTCTCCCCTGAGGAGAAATTCGTGATCCTCTTCGAGCGCCTGAAGGGCTTCCTCGAGAGAGGCAGGTGCCTGAGGAATTCCTGCCAACTCCTCAGGAGAGAGGGAGTAGAGGTCCTTGTCCATCGGCTCGCCCGGATCGATCTTGTTGATGATCCCGTCGAGCCCCGCCATGAGCATGGCAGCGAAGGCGAGGTAGCCGTTGCAGGAGGGGTCGGGGGTCCTGTACTCGATCCTCTTCGCCTTGGGGGAGGGGGAGTACATGGGAATCCTCACCGCCGCAGACCTGTTCCTGCTGGAGTAAGCCAGGTTCACCGGGGCCTCGAAACCGGGCACGAGCCTCTTGTAGGAGTTGGTCGTCGGATTGGTAAAGGCACAGAGAGCCCGGGCGTGCTTGAGGATGCCGCCAACGTAGTAGAGCGCTTCCTTGGATAGACCGCCGTACTCTTCACCGGCAAAAATGGGGGTGTCTCCCTTCCAGATGGACTGGTGGGTGTGCATCCCCGAGCCGTTGTCCTCGAAGAGGGGCTTCGGCATGAAGGTAACGGTCTTGCCGTGCCGCCGCGCCACGTTCTTCACGATGTACTTGTACCACTGAAGGTTGTCCGCGCACTTCACGAGAGGAGCGTAGCGGAGGTCGATTTCCGCCTGTCCGCCCGTGGCAACCTCGTGGTGCTGAGCCTCGACGCGGATGCCGATGCTCTCCATAACCCGCACCATCTCGTCCCTCAGGTCGTGAAGCGAATCTGTGGGGGGAACGGGGAAGTATCCTTCCTTGTAGCGCGGCTTGTATCCCAGGTTCGGATTCTCCTCACGACCCGTATTCCAGTGTCCCTCCTGTGAATCAATCTGATAGAAAGCATAGTTCTTGTCCATCGCGTAGCGGACGTCGTCGAGGATGAAGAATTCCGCTTCCGGCCCGAAGTACGCAACGTCGCCGATTCCCGTCGACTTAAGGTAGGCCTCAGCCTTCCGGGCGATGTTCCTCGGGTCACGGGTGTAGGCCTCTTTGGTAATCGGGTCCACCACGTTGCAGATGAAGGTGATGGTTTTCCTCTTGATGAAGGGATCGATAACCGCAGTCTCCGGGTCGGGAATGACGAGCATGTCGCTGGCGTGGATGGGCTGCCACCCGCGAATCGACGAACCATCGAAGCCAAAGCCTTCTTCGAAGGATGCTTCGCTCAGCTCGTAAATGGGCACGGAGAAGTGCTGCCAGATGCCGAGAAAGTCGAGGAACTTCAGGTCCACCATCTCGACATTTTCCTTCTTGCAAAAGTCGAGAATCTCCTTCGGAGTTTTCGGTACCATGACAAACCTCCTGTTTCTGAATCTATTTTTTGACGATTACAAGAGGGGTCAGATTGCGTCCTCTCCCCTCTCTCCTGTCCTGATTCTCACGACGTCTGCCACGTCGCTGACGAAAATCTTCCCGTCTCCGATTCTCCCCGTACGCGCCGCAGTTTCAATCGTTTCGATGACCTTCTCTGCCATGTCGTCCGTGACGATGAGCTCAATCTTTATCTTCGGGAGAAAGTCGACGACGTATTCGGCGCCGCGGTAAAGTTCCGTGTGTCCTTTCTGTCTCCCGTATCCCTTTACCTCGACGACGGTCATCCCCTGGACGCCGATGTCGTTGAGGGCCTCCTTCACCTCGTCCAGTTTGAAAGGTTTGATGATTGCCTCGATTTTCTTCATCTCTCCGGCTCCTCCCTCCCAATTACCAATATCCGTGCCACAGGCCAGAGAATCGGGGGAAGGTGAAACTCCGGCCTTGAGGTTTCTATAATCTAACGAACAGGAAGGTTTTTTCAAATCATTTTTCCCCGTGGGGCAAATTTATCCTCTTTTGGTATGATGGGTGAAGCGCCGGGAGTGCCCGTTATTCAATCACCGGGGTGCTCAAATATTCAGCAGGAGGAGGCCCGATGGAAGCGACGCTTACCGCTTTTGTGAAAACCGTGAGGGATATTTTCGGCGAGGAGCTCGTGTCGGTCATCCTCTACGGGAGCGCAGCTGACCCCGACGAACCCCACCCGAAAGACCTGAATCTCCTCGTGGTGGCGAAACGGGTCGACCCGGAACACCTGAAAAAATATCGAAACATTGCACCCCGGTTCGCTCGCAAGGGGGTGAGGAACCCCCTCTTCGTGACGGAGGAGTTTCTCAGCACTTCTTCAGACGTTTTCCCCATGGAATACGCTGACATAAAGAGGAGAAGGCGCGTCCTTCACGGCAAAGACCTTTTCGAGGAGATGGAGATTGACCCGGAAAACCTGAGGAGGCAGGTGGAGTTCGAAATACGGGGGAAATACCTCTCTCTCATCCGCGCATACCTTGCCACCTTCTCAGAGAGACACCTTCCCGTCGTCTTCAACGAGACGGTTTCCTCCGTCCTCACCCTCGCCCGGGGACTCCTGAGGGCAGCCGGCGAGGAGGTTACCGGAGACCCGGAGAGAGACGTGAAGAAGGTCGAGGAGAAGTGGGGAGTCTCCTTCCGGGTCCTCCCGAAGGTGCGGGAGGTGCGGGAGAAAAAATTGAAAGTGAAAAAACCGGAGGAATTCTTCCTCGACTACATCGAGGACGTGGAGACCCTCTGCGGTCTCGCCGACAGGCTGGGAGAAGAGTTATGAAGAGGCTTCTCTTCTCCGCACTCCTCATCTTCTTCTGCGCTCTCTTTCTGCACGACGGGGCTTTCGCCCGGAGGGAGACGATACCCCCTCCCCGCGGATACGTCAGCGATTACGCAGGAGTAATTTCCCGGCAGTGGGAAGAAAAGATTACCGCCGTCATTGAGGCGCTGAAGAGGTCTACCGGTGCGGAGGTGGGAATCCTCACCGTTGACTCGACTGCGGGAATTCCCATAAGCGACTACGCTTTCCAGGTCTTCGAAGCGTGGGGAGTGGGCGAGAAAGGAAAGGACAACGGCGTCCTCATCGTCGTGGCGGTGAAGGACCGGCAGCTTTTCATCGCCACGGGATACGGCGTCGAGAGCGTCCTCCCCGACGGGAAGGTGGGAGAAATCAGGGACACCTACCTCGTCCCCTATTTCAGGCAGGGAAAATTCGGAGAGGGACTCTTCGCCGCCACGGGCGAAATCGCCAGAATACTTTCGGGCGGTAAAATCTCCGTGGAAAATCTCCCTCCGGCCCCCGCGAAGAGGACGAAACCGTTAAGCAGAGGAAAGGCTCTCCTCCTGACCATCCTCTTCTTCGTCATATTCTTCTCCCTCATCTCCCTCTTCCGGGGTCCTTTCATTTTCTTCGGCGGGCCCTTCATCGGAGGAGGCGGATTCGGGGGAGGAGGCTTTGGAGGAGGAGGATTCGGGGGATTCGGCGGAGGCGCCACAGGAGGGGGTGGGGCCGGAGGCGGGTGGTAAATCCGGGAGGGAAACACGAAACGAGGAGGTCGAGCATGAAACGGGGAACGGCAATTCTCATCGGAATCGTCGCTCTTGTCGTCGTGGTGGGACTCTACTTCGTGGGAGTGAGAAACAGGCTCGTCCGGCTGGAAATCCGGGTGGAGGAGAAGTGGGCGCAGGTGGAAAACGTCCTCCAGAGGAGGGCAGACCTGATACCGAACCTGGTCAACACCGTGAAGGGGTACGCATCCCACGAAAGGGAAATATTCGAGGAAGTTGCCCGTGCCCGCTCGAGGCTCCTCTCGGCAAGAACCGTCGACGAGACCCTCGCCGCCAACGGGCAGCTCACGGCAGCCCTGGGCCGGCTTCTCGCAATCGCCGAACGATATCCGGACCTGAAAGCGGACCGCACCTTCACCCGCCTCATGGACGAGCTCGCAGGGACGGAAAACAGGATTGCCCTCGAGCGGAAGAGGTACAACGAGGCGGTGAAGGACTTCAACACGGCCGTCAGGGTTTTCCCGAGCAACATCGTCGCCGGGATGATGGGGCTGAGAGAGAAACCCTACTTCAAGGTGGAGGAGGGGAAGGAGAAAGTCCCGACCGTCGACTTCTCCCGGCCGGGGAGGTGATGTGAGAGGTGAAGACGCTCATCGTCGACGGATACAATCTGGCCCACCGACTCTACGGGAACATGGACCTGGAGGAGATGAGGGAAACCCTCCTGGAAATGATATCCCTTTACGGGTCCAGAAAGCGGAGGCGCGTTACCGTCGTCTTCGACGGGTCTTCCATGGCTCCCACGGGGAAAGAGTCGAGAAAGTGGGTCAGCGTCCTCTACTCCCGCCCTCCCGAAAAGGCGGACGACCTCATCGCGAGGCTTGCCTCTGAGAGGGGAGAAGGGGCCGTCATCGTCACCAGCGACAGGGGACTTGCTGCCCGGGTCGAGCAGAAAGGCGCCCACGTCGTCACGTGCGAGGAATACGCCCGAATTCTTGACAGGTGCTTCTACGAAGAGATGAAGGGGGAGGAGGAAGAGCGGGAGAGGAAGAGAGAAAAGAAAGGTCCCTCCCGGAGACCCCCACGGAAAGAACGGATGAAGAAAAAGATTCTCGACTGGCTCTGAGGTCAGGAGAGTTTCTCCTCCACGGACCGCACCTTCTGTTCGAGCCGCGACCCGGCGCCTTCCCTGTAGTCAACCTTGATTGTCAGGGAGATTCGGGAGCAGTCCTTCCTCAACTCCTCGAAGCACTTCCGGATGACGCCGAAAACTTCGTCCCACTCC
>RFHC01000033.1 GCA_003696505.1 Deltaproteobacteria bacterium | reverse complement strand
TCTGTGGACTTTCCGTGAAGGTGGTCCGGGAGCGGATAAACCGCTCCCCTACGGGTGTTTTCGGTGGATCGGCGGTTCGGATGCTCGGGGCCTCGGATGCTGGTCGGTCCGCTGACAGATTCCCCATTCCGCATTCCGCATTCCGCATTCCGAAATCCCCATTACCTTGATGTCTTCCCCTTCCCCATCATTTCCCTCAGTATCACCGCGTTGGAGGGAGCCCGTCCTCCCACGTCGTTGTTGAAGTAGACGAAGACCTGGCGGGACGGGCAGGCCGAAAGGACTCGGGAGAAAGAGGAGAGTTCTTCCTCCGAGTAGTCGTGGTCGTACCACTTCTTCACGCCATGCATCCTCACGTAGGCGAAATCCGGTGGGCCCGATACCTTCTCCGGAATAGCTCCGAAACCGGGAGCTGAGACCTCGACGAAGGCGATTCCCTTTTGTGCGAGGGTTTCCCTCACCTCGTCTGTGAACCAGGAGGCGTGACGGAATTCCACGGCATTCCTGAAATCCCGCGAGAGGGTCTTCACCAGGAGGGAGAGAAAGTCCTCGTCCCGTTTAACCGAGGGAGGAAGCTGAAAGAGGACGGCCCCGAGATTTTCGCCGAGGACCGAGATGACCCGGTAAAACTCCGAGACGAGGTCTTCGCAGTCCCGAAACTTCTTCCTGTGCGTGATGACCTGGGGTGCTTTCACGGAGAAGAGGAAACCTTCGGGAGTTCCCTTGAGCCACCTCCTCACCCGCTCGACGGTGGGGAAGTTGTAGAAGGTGGAGTTTATCTCCACCGTGTCGAAGACGGAGGCGTAGTGGGAAAACCAGCGGGAGGTGGGCAGGTCCTCCGGGTAGAAAACCCCCCTCCACGCCCGGTAAAACCACCCGGAACACCCCACGCGGAACTTCTCAGCCATGCCGCCTCCCCTTACAGTGAACCTGGCCAAGGGGTATGGTCAGTTCGAAATGAGAGTTTTTCCCTTTACTGTTTTTCCCGATGCTCCGTTTACCGGAGGTTCTGTGGTTCTGAGGCTCGGAGGCTCTGTTGCTCGGGGGTTCGTCAGGGTGCAGACGTGTGGAAGACAGATTCCGCATTCCGCAATCCACATTCCGCATTTAAACGGATGTTCTGTTGCTCGAAGGCTCTGTTCCTCCTCCTGTTATTCCTCTCCTCAATTCTCGGTCCGTCCGTTTATATTTTTAAAACTTCAAGTCCCTCTTTTTCCGCCGCTTTCGTCTGCTGGTTGTCTGACGAGAGGAAGAGAATGCCTACCCCCGTTTTTTCTGCGATTTCCTGGGCGGAACGTATATGAATGGCATCGTATGCCCTCACGCCGTGTCGGACGCACAGGTTTGCGGCCTCCCTGACGATTTTCTCTGTCGGTTTCACGGAGAGGAGGGAGTTCCAGTCTTTTTCAATCTGCTCTTTCACCCGTGTGAATCCACTTCGGTTAATTTGTCCCTCCCTCAATTTACGCGAGACAGCGGAGAAGAGTTCCGCGTAGGCGATGAGAGAGGTAGCCACGATTTCCGATTCATCTATTTTCTGCTGGACGAGTTCGGAGCCCTCTTCCTCGACGTAAATTTTAACGAGGCAGCTCGTGTCCAGGTAGAGAATCATCTTCTCTCCTCGAGGATGACCTGTGACACTGCCTCACCTTTGACCCTTATTCTCTTTTTGAGGCCCGCCGGTTTTCCCCCATTCCAGGACGCGATTCCTTCCGTAAGGAGAGGAGTTACTTTTTTCCCCATCGAACCCTCCCTTACGGGGATGATGAGCGCAATCTCTTTTCCTCTTTTCGTTACGATTACTTCCTCACCCCTCTCGACTGCCCTCAGGTATTCGCTTATTCTCTTCTTCAATTCCCGAACACCTGCTTTCTTCATCAGGTCCTCCCTCAGTTCCCGGTGATACAATCAT
Organism: Deltaproteobacteria bacterium; assembly: GCA_003696505.1. GTDB lineage: Bacteria > Desulfobacterota > Deferrimicrobia > J040 > J040 > J040. The sequence goes on along the minus strand of RFHC01000033.1, from coordinate 2,436 downwards.
TTTATCCTTTGTGGTTACAAAAATGAACAGGTAGCCACATTAATGGAAAGAAATATCGATGGAGAGGAATCTCCCTCCTGAACTCCGAATCCCCCATTACTGATGTTTCCCATTTATTCGGATGCTCGGAGGCTCTGTTGCTCCGAGGTTCGTTAATTTGCTGGTGGTGCGGGAGCGGATAAACCGCTCCCCTACGGCTTTTCCGGTTGTTCGGTGGATCGGAGGTTCGGATGATCGGTGGATCGGTGGTTCGGCGGTTCGGATGTTCGGTGGTTCGGAGGCTCTGTTGTTCGATGGTTCGTCAGCGCGCAGACTCGTTGAAGACAGACTCCGCATTCCGACATCCGAAATCCGAAATCCCGTGAAACGGGCGGTGATAACCCCCGCTACTTGAACATCTTCCTGATTCCCTTAACTCCCTCCTTCGCCTTCTCCTTCAGCTTCTCCACTTCCTGGACGCTTGTCGGGAGCTTCACCTTCTTCGCCCCTTCCTTCTGAAGCTGACGGACGAGAGCGTTGACGACGTCTGTCATCCCCCCTTTCTCCGATACGGTGAAGGGTCCCGTCAGGGTGAGGTTTTCCAGTTCAACAGGCTTTTTCTCTGCGATGAGAGGGGCGAAAAAGCGGACCTTTTTTATTGATATCCTGTCGATAACCACTTCCACTTTTTTCCCTGCCGTCTTCCCTTCTCCCGTGGCTTCCCCCTTTCCGCTTTTCTTCCTCGCCAGGGCGATGAGCTCATCCAGGTTGGTTTTCGTTCCCTTCCTCTCCACCCTCACGGTGAGGCCCGTGACGGAGAGATTTTTGATGTGCACCCTCCTTTTCATGAGCTCCTTCAGGGAGACCGCCGTCTCACCGAGTTCGAGGGAGAGAAGTTCCTTCGAACCGAATCCCGGGGGATTGAATATTTTCAGGCCCGATATGGAGAGGTCTCCCGAAAGGAGTCCCACGTGGACCTTATCCACCTCCCCCCCGGAGGGGAGAGAGGAATCCATCACGTAGTTGACCCCCCGTGTCACCATAGAGTCTGCATAGGTGAACAGGGTGAAGACGAAAGCCCCCAGTGCCAGGACAATGACGATGACGATTCCGATACCTTTTTTCATCGTTTCCTCCTTTCTCCTCATATCCATCATAATTTTTCCGGAATCTTTTTTCCAAATTTCTCGTCATTTAGTTTAAAGGCGAACGATATTTTTCTCCCCAGCGGGAGAAAAATCATTTATCCTGAAAAATATCAAGGGAAGGAGGGGCACATGAAAGGAAAAACAATCGTTCTGGTTCTGGCGTTTGCCCTTGCCCTTTTCATCTCCGGGTGCGCGTCCACTCGCTACATCTCCGACGCGAGAGGGTACCTGGAGAAGGCGAAGGCGGCAGGGGCGGTGGAGAAGTCTCCCTACGAATACTACCTGGCGGAGGAATACCTTTCCTACGCCGAGCACGAGAACGAGGAGGGAGACAGGAAGCAGGCTGAGATTTTCGCCAGAGAGGCAATCGACCACGCGAAAAAGGCGCTCGAAGAGTCAGGAGGAGGTGTGAAATGAGGAGGGGACTGGCAGGGATTGTTTTCGTCGTTTTCGTGTCTTTACTCCTCGTCCAGGGGTGTGCGAAGAGACAGCTCACCAAGTCGGAGATGGACCGCGTCTCCCGGGTCGAGGCGAAGATTGCCGAGGCCGAGAGGATGGACGCGAAGGAGTGCGCCCCGAAAGAACTGGCGAAGGCGAAGGTGGCCCTCGAGCACGCCCGGCACGAACTCGTGGAGCACCACGAAGAAGGGGTAGAGGACCTGAAGTACGCGGAAAAGGTTGCTGACGAACTCCTCGAAAAAACGAGGCCGTGCTTTGAGGCGAAGCAGGTGAAACCGGCACCGACGGCCTCGCTCTCTGCTGACCCGGAGAACATCGAGAAGGGCCAGTGCTCGACGCTCTCCTGGTCGTCGGAAAACGCCGAGACTGCGGAAATTGAGGGAATCGGCGCCGTCGCCACATCCGGGTCAAGGGAGGTCTGTCCCGAAGAGACGTCAACCTACACCCTCATCGCGGCGGGCCCTGGAGGGACTGCCCGTGCGACTGCCACGGTGACGGTGACAGCGCCTCCTCCGGTGGAGAAACCGGTCGTGAAGGAGGAAATTCCCCGCTTTGAAAACATTCACTTCGACTTCGACAGGGCCGATATCCGCCCTGACGCCAAGCCGATTCTCGAGGCTCTCGGGAAGTACCTCCTCTCCCACCCGGACAAGACGGTCCTCATCGAGGGGCACTGCGACGAGCGGGGGACGAACGAGTACAACTTCGCTCTCGGCGAGAGAAGGGCGAGTGCTGCAAAGGCCTACCTCGTCAACCTCGGGGTCTCCGCCGACAGGATAAAAACGGTCAGTTACGGCGAGGAGAGGCCGCTTGACCCCGGTCACAACGAGGAGGCCTGGGCGAAGAACAG
>RFHC01000032.1 GCA_003696505.1 Deltaproteobacteria bacterium | reverse complement strand
CTCCTTTCTTACCTGGAGGGGAAGAGAGGAGAAGCCCGGGAGTACTTCGAAAGGGCCCATCAGAGAGACCCGAAGAACACCCTTGCCCTCATATACCTGACCGCAATTTCCCGGGGATAACTTCTTCTTTTCCGTATAAGGTCGAGATTTTCCTTGACGAAAGGGCCGTTCCGTAATACATTTTCCCAATCAATCAGTTGATTAATTAAGGGACATGAAGAAGAAAAAGCGGTCACCGGAAGAGGTCCGGCAGAGAATCCTGGTTGCGGCGGAAGAACTCTTTGCAGAAAAGGGATTTACGGGGACGACCATTCGCGAGATTTCTGAGCGCGCCGGCGTTAACAGCGCGATGATTTACTATTATTTCAAGGACAAGAAGGGGCTCTACCGGAGCGTCGTCGACTTTTCGGCAAACGAGACGTACCGGATGCTCCTCAAGGCATTCAAGGGGAGGAGGGACCCGGCGGAGCAGTTGAAGGAGTTTTGCAGGGAGTACGCCCGGGCGCACTACCTGAACAGGGATATCGTGAAGATAATTCACCGGGAGATGCTCACCAACGGCGAGGACCCGGAAGGCTTCGCGCGGATATATTTCAAAAAGAGCCTCGACACGGTAAAGGAAATTCTCCAGAGGGGCATCGAGACGGGCCGCTTCCGAGAGGTGGACGTGGACCTGGCGGCGGCCACCCTTTTCGGACTCATTCTTTTCATTTTCCTCACGGAACCGGTCATAGCTTCGATGAAAAACAGTGAGTCCCTGGACGAGGCCACCGTCGTCTCGATAACGGAGAGCCTGACGGATATTTTTCTCTCAGGGATAACCGCCTCTTAAAAAATAATCAAACGATTAATATTTCCTCACGGCGTCCCGTTCTCCGGAGCGGGGAGGTACCGGTGGGAAGAAATTGCCCTCATCGAAACCTGTGTTAATATTTACTGGAAAGTTCTTGCGGTTTCGGGAGAAAGGGGGGACCCGTGAGGGCTGTCGTCCAGAGGGTGTCGGAAGCCAGAGTAGAGGTGGATGGAAGGACGGTAGCGGAGATTGGGCGGGGACTCCTCGTCCTTCTCGGAGTCGAGTCCGGCGATTCTGCTGAGGACGCCCTTTACATCTCACGAAAAATTGCCTTTCTGAGAATCTTTCCCTCTCCCGATGGGATGAAGGAGAGCGACAGGTCCGTGAAGGACACGGGAGGGAGCGTCCTCATCGTGCCGCAATTCACCCTCCTGGGCGACGTCCGCAAAGGAAACAGACCCTCCTTTACCCGGAGCGAAGAACCCGGGAAGGCGAGGGAGGTGGTGGAATTCGTCGCCAGGAAGGTGGAGGAAGAGGGTATCCCTGTTTCAGTGGGGGCTTTCCAAGAGCACATGCACGTCCACCTCGTCAACGACGGACCCTATACGGTTCTCCTCGATTCGAAAAAGACCTTTTAGGAGGAGTTTCGATGAAAACGAGCGTGTTTGTGGGTGACCTGGCAGACGTGAAGGCCGACATCCTCGTGGTAAATCTCTTCGAAGGGGTGAAAGAACCCGGTGGTGCGACGAAGAGGGCGGATGCTCTCCTGGGAGGGAAGATACAAGAGGCAATCTCCCTGGGAGAATTCACGGGAAAGTTTGGGGAAACCCTTCTCCTTCCCGCGGGGGAAGGGATAAAAGCGAGGTGGGTTCTCGTCCTCGGGCTGGGAAAGAAGGAGGGGCTGACCCTCGATAGGGTGAGGCATCTTTCTCTCTACCCGGTGAAGACGGCGAGGAAACTGGGGAAGAGGAGGATAGCCACGGTCCTCCACGGAGCGGGGGCCGGGGGTTTCCGCGCGGAGGATGCAGCATACTTTCTCGGCCTCGGGTATTTTCTCTCCGCGTATTCCTACGACGCGTACAAAGAGAGGAAGGAGAAGTCGCCGGCTGAACTCGTCGTTGTAGAGGTGGACAGGTCGAAAAAAGGGGAAATCGATGACGGTTTGAAAAGGGCGCGCGCCGTTGCGGAGGGCGTCAACTTCGCGCGGGACCTGGTCAATACCCCTCCCATGTACCTGAGGCCTTCCGACCTGGCGCGGAAGGCCAAGGGGCTCGCTGGAGGAAAGGTGAGCGTCAGGGTCCTGGACGAGAAGGAGATAAAGAAACTCGGCATGAACGGCCTCTATTCCGTCGGTATGGGTTCGTCCTCTCCCCCCCGTCTCATCGTGGCAACATACAGGGGCGGAAAGGCGAAGGAGAAGCCCTTTGCCGTTGTGGGAAAGGGCGTCACCTTTGATACGGGGGGAATCTCCCTGAAGAAGTGGGAGGGGATGGACAGGATGAAGTACGACATGGCAGGAGCAGCCTGTGCCCTGGGCGTGATAAAAGCCGCATCCGAACTCGGGCTGAAGAGGAACGTTGTGGCCGTCGTGCCCGTCGCCGAGAACATGCCCTCGGGGAATGCTTACAGGCCCGGCGACGTCATCCGGATGATGTCGGGGAAGACGGTGGAAGTCCTCACGACGGACGCCGAAGGGAGGCTCATCCTCGCCGATGCGATAACGTATGCCAGGAAAAAAGTTGGCGTCTCAGCCATCGTCGACGTGGCCACGCTCACGGGGGCGTGCGTCGTGGCGCTGGGCGGCCTGGCCATGGGGATGATGGGGAACGACCGGTCCCTCCTCGACGCCTTTCGTCAGGCTTCTGACAGGAGCGGAGAGAGGGCGTGGGAACTCCCCCTCTACGAAGAATACGGAGACCAGTTGAGGAGTGAGGTGGCGGACCTGAAGAACATCGGCGGTCCTGAAGCCGGGGCGATAACGGCCGGTTTCTTCCTCAAGCACTTCGCTGAGGATACGCCCTGGGTCCACCTCGACATCGCAGGGGTTGCCTGGACCGAGAAGGAACGGCTCGGGTACGCGCCCGGCGCAACAGGGGCCGGCGTCCGGCTTATCACCGAATACCTGAGGTCTTGATGGGAGATATCCGCTTCGAAGATGAGGAGAGGCGCTTTCGAGCCTGTCCTCATTGCACCATCCAGATTCCTGCAGATGAGGTGAAATGTCCTCACTGCGGCCTCTTCGTGCCTCCACCAGAGGAGAGAACACGGCGGGTGGAGGAAGAAGTCGACCTGGTGGAGGCAATTCGGGCAAGGAAGAGGGAAAAGAAAAGGCGGACCCTTAGGCTCTGGGCTGTGAGCCTCGTCGTCATAGTGCTCGTTGGACTCGGAACACTCGCGGTGAAGAAGCTGACGGAAATCCCCGTCGTCGTCACTCCCGTCGAGGGGTTCCAGGTGAAAGACGTGAGAATTGAGCGTAAGGAAGGGAAGAGGTATCTCGTGGGCACTCTCGTGGACGAGGCTGTTGATGCCCCTCTCTTCTCTCTCACTTCCATCGGCGTCCGGGTGATGGTGGAGACGGGAGAGAGGGTCTTCGTCGATACGATCTATCCTCTCGGCCCCATCGGCGAACCGGGCGCCCTTAAGAAGGGGGAAGAGGGAGAGTTCTCTGTTCTCCTGCCGGAGGGGAAAATCCTCCGCGTCATTCTCACTCCCCGCGTCGTCGACCTGGGGAAGGAGAAGAAGTTTTACCGCCCCCGCAGGAGGCGGAGGAGATAGGGATAGAGCCCTTCCGCGGCCCGGGAAAATCTCCTTCTCCTGACCGGTTCCGGGAAACTGCCGGAACGGAGTTCCTCCACGAATGAGAGGAGGTCCTCCGGCCTGTCGATGTCCTGCAATTCGCCGAGGAGCGTCCAGGAGAGATTCAGGCTCCTGCACTTTTTCAGGGTTTCCTCGAGAACGATTTCCGTGGACCAGGGAATCTCCGAGAAGAGGCCGGGGTGGAATGAAGATGCGGCGATGAGGTAGTACCCTCCATCCCGTGATGGTCCGACGACGACGTCGTGTCGTGAGAGGAGGGAAACGGCCTGCCTGATGATGTCCGCGGTCAGCAAGGGGATGTCGGACCCGACGACCACTGCCGGACCCCTTCCCCGCTCGAGGACGCTTCTCATCGCCCGGGCGATGCGCTCTCCCAGGTCCCCCTCCCCCTGAGGGACGACTTTTATCCCGAAACTCCGGTACCTGTCGAAGAAAGTGGATTCGTTCGGTGTGTGGAAGAGGTATTTATCCGCCTCATCCAGGGAGAGTAAAATATCGACGGCATCGGAAAGGAGAGCTTCGTACAGGTAAGCAGCGTGCACGGGAGGAATGACGGGAGAGAGGCGGGTCTTCACCTTTCCCGGTTCCGGTTCCCTGCAGAAGACGATGACGGAGTATTCGCTCACCTTCGTTCCTCTTCGTGCCCCTGGCTAACGGGTGGACATTATAACCGAGAGCGGGAGGAGACAATAAGGTGAAAAAAAACGGACCTTTCGTCGCGCTGATTCTCTTTTCCATCTTCACTTTCCTCTTTTCCGGAAACGCGGTGGCGAAATCCCTCACTTTCAAAGAGAAGGTGTCGCTCATCGACGATGCGGCGTCCAGGGGAGGAATGGAAAGCGCCCGGCTCATTTTCTCCTTTTTAAGGGATGGGGACATGAGGGTGAGGACCTATGCCCTCTCGAGGCTCGTTGACCTCGGCGAGGAAGCGGTGCCCGTCCTGGTGGAGAACATCGGAGACGAGGAGGTGCGGTGGCTCGTTTCCGGCGCCCTCATCAACATCGGCGAGAAGTGCATTCCCGCCCTCATGGATGTCCTGAGAAGGGGGAGTTCGCGGGAAAAGGCGAACGCGCTCTTCGTCATCGAACAGCTGGAGGCCGGAGAAGCTGTGCCTCTCATAAGGAAGCTGGTTCACGACCCGAACCCCGATGTCAGGGTTCGTGCCATCTCGGCCCTCGGGAAGATAGCGGGAGAGGAAAACGTTTCCTTCATCGTCGACTTCCTCGGGGACGAAGACGAGGACCTCCGGAATGCTGCAATAACAGTCCTCGGTGAGGTGGGTGAGGAGGCTCTGCCATACCTGGCTTCCGTCTTTCAGTCCGGGACGACGAGGGAGAGAGTGAGCGCTCTCAAAGCGCTCGGACGCATTCCCTCGGAGAGGAGTTACAAACTCCTCGTGGAAGGGCTCGGCGATGTGGAGCCTCAGGTTCGATACCAGGCCTGCGTCTCCCTCGGGGACCTGGGCATGGGAAAAGCCGTGGAGGTCCTGGTGCGGCTCTTCAACGACCCTGTGGGTTACGTGCGGGAAGCCGCGGTAGATGCCGTGGCGAAACTCGCCTCTCCGGGTGACCCCATCATAAGAAAGCTCCTCGAGGAGGGGAATGAGGGGGAAAAGATTTCAGCTGCCGCCGTCGTGAGAAAGAGGAAGTTCACTGCCTTTTCCCGACATCTCGCCTTTCTCCTCAAAGACCCTTCCCCGGCGGTGAGGGTTGCCGCTGCCGCCGCCCTCATCGAACTGGAGGACCCGGCGACGATAGAGCCTCTCGTCAATGCTCTGAAGGACGAGCAGGTGAGGTGGTTCGCCATTCTTGCCCTGAAGAGGTTCGGGCACAAAAACATAAGGCCTCTCCTCTCGCGGGACGAAGACACAGAACTGAACTACTGGAAGCAGTACACTCTCGAGCAGATGGGAGAGAAAGCGATAGAGGGGTGTATCGCGGTCCTGAAGAAGAGTTCTGACCTGGGGGTAAAGGTCTCCTCCATCTGCACCCTCAGTCAGATACGGTCGCAGAAGGCGGTCTACCCTCTCGTGAAGCTGCTCAGCGACGAGAGGCTGGCAGACGTGGTGGAGTTCGTCCTCGAGAAGATGGATTCCCACTCTGTCGAGCCTCTCATCGTGGGGCTCTCCGACGAGGACCCGACCGTCCGGAAACGGTGTGCCCGCATCCTCGGGCGGATAGGGGACGAAAGGGCGCTTAAACCCCTCCTCTCCCTCGCCTGCACCGACGAGGTGAAGGAGGTCCGCCTGGCTGCCGTCGAGTCAGCTAACGCGATAGCAGGGTCGGGGGAGTGAGGGGGAGGCAGTGGAGGCACCGAACTGCCGAGCCACCGAGCCTCCGCACCTGCGAGCATCCGGGGCGCAGAGCATCCGGGCAACAGACCACCCGGGCCGGCGGACATCCGGATTAGAGAGAAAGCAAAAGACTACCCCCTGAGAAGTATTAAACGGGCTCGTCGGGGTGAAATTCGCCTTTCAGATTATCCTTGTTCTTCCTTGCGCCTTCTGGCGTTATGTTTTAATATGTTTTGCCTTTGAGAATCTCTGGAGGTTGGAAGATGGCGGAGAAAGTTTTAAAGATAGGTCTCCCGAAAGGGTCGCTCCAGGAATCGACCCTGAAGATATTCAAAAAAGCGGGCTTCAACATCAGCGTCGGCTCCCGCTCCTACATTCCGACTATCGACGACCCTGAACTGTCGGGTCTCCTCGTGCGGGCTCAGGAAATGGCCCGTTACGTTCAGGACGGATATCTGGACGTGGGTTTGACCGGCAGGGACTGGGTGCTGGAGCAGGGAGCCAGGGTGAAGGAAATCTGCGAGCTCAACTACGCAAAGGGAGGACTGAGACCCGTCCGGTGGGTCGTGGCCGTTCCGGAAAACTCGAAGATTAAGAAGATTGAGGACCTGGAAGGAAAGAGGATTGCCACGGAACTTGTCAATTACACGAAGAAATTCCTGAGGGAGCGGGGGATAACGGCCACAGTGGAGTTCTCCTGGGGGGCGACGGAAGTGAAAGTTCCCCTCCTGGCAGACGCAATCGTCGAGCTTACGGAAACGGGTTCCACGCTGAGGGCCCACAAGCTGAGAATCGTCGACACGATACTCGAGTCGCGGACGGTCCTCATCGCCAACAGGGACGCGTGGAAGGACCCGTGGAAAAAGGACAAAATCCAGCGCATCGCTCTCCTCCTTCAGGGGGCCCTGAACGCGGAGGACAAGGTGGGACTGAAGATGAACGTGGAAAAGAAGAACCTGCAGAGCATCGTGGAAGTCCTCCCCGCCATGAAAAGCCCCACTATTTCTCAGCACACAGACGAGAACTGGGTCAGCCTCGAGGTCATCGTTGACGAGAAGACGGTGCGCGACCTGATTCCCGAACTCGTCAAGAGGGGAGCTACGGGGATCGTGGAGTATCCCCTGAACAAGGTCATTCCCTGAGGAGAGGGTGCTTCAGGAACGCCTCGAGGAGCTCGTCCGCAGGTATTCCCGGGAGTACCTGGAGACGGACCCCATCCGGTATCCACACCGGTACTCGAGGGAGGAGGACATCGTCGTGGCGGGTCTCCTCTCGGCACTCCTCGCCTTCGGGGGGGTAAAGCAGATTTTCCGCTCCCTCGACGACCTCTTCCGGATTATCGGACCACGCCCCCACGACTTCGTCGCCAACCTCTCGCGCCAGGACAGGAAAAAGTTTGACGGCTTTTCCCATCGTTTCGTCAGGGGAGACGACGTCTATCGTCTCCTCGCTGCCCTTTCCGCTCTCTGCAAGGAGAAAGGTGGAATAAGGGGGAGCATCGTATCCCGCCACAGGAAGGGGAAACTTGTGGAGTCGGTTTCCTCCTGGGTGAGGTCTGTGAAGGGGGCCCTTCCCAATCCCGCGGAAGGGCTTTCATTTCTCCTTCCGGACCCGGCCGGAGGGAGTGCCTGCAAGCGCCTTTTCCTCTTCATGAGGTGGATGGTGAGGCGGGGCGACGGAATAGATTTCGGGATTTTCCGGGAGATATCTCCCTCCGAACTCGTCATCCCCCTGGACACTCACGTGGCGAGAATATCCCGCCTCCTCGGGTTGACCCGGAGGAAGACGGCGACCCTCTCCACGGCGCTGGAAGTGACGGAGAGCCTCCGGAGGTTTGACCCGGATGACCCGGTGAAGTTCGACTTTGCCCTTTCCCGGATAGGCATCGTGAAGGGGTGCCGCGGAGTAAACTCCAGCGCCTGTGCAGACTGTCTCCTCCGGGGGTACTGCATTGCCTCACGAGCAAAAGAGGACGAGGTTCCCTGAGGAGGTCTTTTTCCGCCTTATGCTCCTAAATCCCGCATCACGAGCCATGGTAACCATTTCCCTTTCCGAGTAGACCCTCCCTTTCTCCGTGTTGACGAGCATATTGACGGCAAAGAGGGAGGCCCTTTCCGGTGTGACCCCCGAAGGCGCGACGTAAAGGTCGTGGACGATGCAGGTCCCACCCTTTTTCATCCAGGACCGGCACTTCTTGAGAAGGTCGACGCACGAAGAGGTGTCGAGGCTGTGGAGGATATTTGAGACGATAACGAGGTCATATTCGGGAGGGAGGGAGACGGAGAAGAAGTCTCCTTCGAGGAAGCGGAGCTCTCTTGCCTCGTCGGGCGCCGTTTCCCTGATTATTCGCTTTGCCACCCGGACCATTTCGGGAAGGTCAAGGACCGTGGCCTTTCCTGCGCCGGTCACTCTCTTCGCGAAGAGGGCGTAGCGTCCCGTGCATCCCCCCACGTCGAGTATCGAATCCGCTCTCATCCCCTCAAGGAGGCGAGCTACCTCCTTCCCGCCTCTCGTGCCCCCCTGATGCATGGCCAGGGCGAAGTTTCGCAGGGAGTCCCTTCCGGTCCTGTAGTTGAGCGTGGCGAACCCCTTCCTCGGTTTCCCTTTTCTCACGACGTAGGGGAGGTCGCCCCAAGATCCCCACATGTCCATGTTGTGGAGGACGAATCCCGTCCAGGAATCCCCTCCCCTTCCCGTCAGGTGTTTTCGGGTGAAAGCGGAAGGGCTGAAGCGGCCTTTCTTCTTTGTGAGGAATCCGAGGGACGTGAGCGCGTTGAGGAGGATTTCCGCTCCCCTCGGGTCGAGGGAGAGCTTTTTCGCAACCTCTTCGCTGGATAACTCTTCCTTCGAGAGGAGGTCAAAAATCCCCAGCTTCACCGCGGTAAAAAGGATGGCGCTCTCCCAGTACCCTCTCAAAACCTGGAAAAACCTCTCCTGGTCCATGTCTTATTCCCCCTTTCGTTCAATGACCGCTTTGTGTAGTATAAATCTAATTTCCGAGGAAGGGGAAAGGGGTCCGGCTATGGAAGAGTCGGGGAAGAAGAAGAAACTGGGTGAACTTCTCGTCGAAGCCGGTCTCATCACGAAACAGCAGCTCGAATATGCCCTCAAATCTCAGAGGCAGATGGGAGGGACCCTGGGAGAGGCTCTCGTCCGCCTCGGGTACGCGGAGGAAGAGGAGATTCTCAGGGCTCTCTCTACCCAGCAAGGGATTCCCTACGTAAACCTGGAGAGGATAAAGATTCCCCCGGAAGTCCAGAAAGAACTTGACCTGTCCACGGTCAGGAAGAAGAGGGTCCTCCCCCTCGGGTACGAGGGGAAGGCTCTCGTCCTCGGAATGGTGGACCTGACCGATATGGAAGCGATTTCTGAGATTGAGTTCAAGACAGGGAAGCCGGTAAAGCAGGTCGTCATTTCCACTCACCAGTTTCGCGAAGCCCTCCGGTTCTTCGAAAAAAACGGGTACGGCCTCGTTCCGCTCGAGTTGAAGGAGGGAAAGATTGGGGACCAGGTCCTCGAGAAGAGCATCGATTCCCTCCTCGCGGCCCTCGTGGAACTGAAGGGGCAGGACCTTCACCTCTCGGCGGGAGCTATCCCGAGCGTCCGCGTGGACAACGAAATCAGGAGGCTCACCCTTCCTGCTCTCACCCCGGCAGAGGTGGAGGACATGGTCTTCAAGATTTTGACTCCTGCGCAGAAGGAAAAATTTGAAGAGACGTGCGAACTGGACTTCGCGTACTCCATCCAGGGCGTGGGACGCTTCCGCTGCAACCTTTACAAACAGAGGGGCTCCATCGCCTTCACTGCCCGCCACGTGGTGGAGGACATCCCCTCGATGGAGGAGCTGGGACTCCCCGATTTCATCCGCGATTTTGCGCTCAAGGTGAGCGGGCTCATCCTCATCGTCGGTCCGAACGGGCACGGAAAGTCCACGACCCTGGCGTGCATGGTTGACATCATCAACACGGAGAGGCGGGCTAATATCATCACGATTGAGGACCCCATCGAGTTCACGCACAAACACAAGAACTCGAACGTAAATCAGCGCGAAGTCGGGATGGACACGAAGTCCTTCGCCGATGGATTGAGGCACATCTTCAGGCAGAATCCGGACGTCATCGTCATCGGAGAACTGCGGGACTTCGAGAGCATCTCCATCGCGCTGACGGCTGCGGAGACGGGCCACCTGGTGATGGGGACCCTCCACGCGAACAGCGCTACCCAGGCAGTGGACAGGATAATTGACATATTCCCTCCCAACCAGCAGCCGCAGGTGAGAGCGCAGCTCGCCGACTGCCTTCTCCTCGTCTTCTCTCAGAGGCTCGTGAGGAGGGCCGACGGGAGGGGGAGAGTGCTGGCATGGGAGAAGATGTCCACGAGCATCAGAGTGAGGAATGCCATCCGGGAGGGGAAACAGCATATTCTCAGGAGCCTCATGCAGACGAACCTGGAGGAGCTGGTGAGCATCGACTGGACGCTGGCTGAGCTTGTCGCGTCGGGGAAGGTAAAATATGAAGAGGCGATAAAGTACGTGGACAACATCAATTACTTCAACGACCTTCTCAAGTTGAGGGGAGTCTACCGGTGAGGGGAAGAGATTCGGTCACTCTGTCCTTCGCGCAGGGGTCTGGTTTTTTCTGGTGGTGGTATCCCCACCTGTGACCCCGGTGCGTTCATCCGTGACGGTGTGGAGGGCCACCGGGGTTTCCCGGTGGCCCTTTTTCTTTGAGAAATTATTCTCAGGGAGGGGAGAGCGATGATTGGAAAGAGAGTGAGGCTCGAGAGAATCATCAACAGGAACACGAAGAAGACGGTCATCGTTCCCATGGACCACGGAGTCACCGTGGGTCCGATTCCGGGGCTCATTGACGTCTCGAAGACGGCAAACCTCATCGCCGAGGGGGGAGCCAACGCCGCCATCGTCCATCGGGGGGCGGCGATGTTCGGCCACAGAGGGTACGGACGGGACCTGGGGCTCATCATTCACCTGTCTGCTTCAACGAATCTCTCCCCCGATGCGAACAAGAAGGTACTCGTCGCCACCGTGGAAGACGCGATTAGAATCGGCGCAGATGGAGTTTCCATCCACGTAAACCTCGGGGCAGAAGACGAAGCGCAGATGCTGGAAGATTTCGGCAGAATTTCTTCGGCCTGCCTTTTCTGGGGGATGCCCCTTGTCGCGATGATGTACACGAGGGGGGAAAGGATTAAAAACCCTTACGACGTTCGCTTCGTCAAGCACGCTGCCCGAGTGGCCGCAGAAATGGGCGCGGACATCGTAAAGGTCCCTTACACGGGGTCGCCCGAGACTTTTCGTGAGGTGGTGGAGGGATGCGCCATCCCCGTCGTCATCGCCGGCGGGGAGAAGATGGACTCAGATATGGACGTCCTCAAGATGGTGGAAGGAGCGATAGAGGCTGGAGGGGCCGGCGTCTCCATCGGGAGGAACGTCTTTCAACACGAAAATCCGACGGCGATGGTGAGAGCGATAAGCGCCATCGTCCACGAGGGAAAGAGTTCTGAGGAGGCTTACCGCGTCCTTCGAGAAAACCTGGAGGGGTGAGATGGAAATCTGGGTAAAAGTGATTCCTTACAGGAAAGAACTGGTCACCTTCTGCCTGGAGAGGGGGATTTCCACATTCTGGGTGGAAGGGGATGCAGTCGGGAGTCTGAGAAAACTCGGCCGGGTGACCGTCGTCTCAGAGGAGGGGGATATCGTCCCTGGCCGGGACTTCGAACAGGTGGTGGTGGAGAAGAGGGAGGACCTGGAGAAGCTCTACGATTTCCCCTCCGGGAGAATCGTCTACCTCGCCCTTTCCAGGAAGGAGGTGATTCCCCTCGAAAACCTCGTGGCTTACGGGAAGAGGATTTTCGTCCCCGTCAGGGACGAGGAGGACGCTCGGGTCTTTTCCGGGATACTCGAAAAGGGCGTTTCAGGTTTCGTCGTGGAAGCGGAGGAGGTGGAGCAAATATCCCGCATCCTCGAGGAGGTGGGGAGAGAGGAGGTCACTATTCCTCTCACGGAAGGGAGAGTCACGGCAATTCGAGTCATCGGGCTCGGGGACAGGGTCTGCGTCGATACCTGCTCCCTCCTCGAAGGGGCCTCGGGGATGCTCGTGGGAAACACCTCTTCCGGTTTTCTCCTCGTCTCGGCTGAGAACCTCCACTCGGAGTACGTAAGTCCCCGCCCGTTCCGGGTCAACGCGGGAGCCGTTCACATGTACACCCTCCTCCCGGACGGAAAGACGGCCTATCTCTCTGAACTGGAGAGCGGGAGTCCCGTGCTCGTCGTCGACCACGAAGGGAGGGGGAAAAAGGTCTGGGTCGGCAGAGCAAAGGTGGAAAGGCGGCCGATGCTCCTTATCCGGGTGGAGTGCGAGGGCAGAGAGATTTCCGCCGTCCTTCAAAACGCCGAGACGATTCGGGTCGTCGCTCCCGGCGGGAAGCAGGTGTCGGTGGCTGAACTCAAGGAAGGAGATTTCGTCCTCTGTCACCTCGCGGGAGGCGGGAGGCACTTCGGGGTAAAGGTTGAGGAAACGATAGAGGAAAGGTGACGACTTTCTCTTCCCCGAATTCCCGGCCCCTGATAGAATAAAACGAGAAATTCAGGAGGGTGCTGAATGTTTGGACTCGGATTGCCGGAACTTCTCGTCATCCTCGTCATCGTCGTTCTCATCTTCGGGGCGAACAAACTCCCTCAGATAGGGCAGGGGCTCGGTCAGGCCATCGGAAATTTCAAGAAATCTCTCAAGGAGTCCAACGCAATAGACGTTACTCCTGACGAGAAAGGAGAGGCCGGGGAAGAGAAGAAAGAGGAGAAGGCCGAGGAGAAGTAGTCCCGCAACTTCCCCACCGCCTATTTGTTCCCATACACGGACCCGGGCAGGTTTCCAGAAAAGAGGTTTCGTTTCCCCCCTCGTTACTCGACGCACTCAACCCGATATGCGTCCACCTCCCCTTTCACGTCGAAGAAAACTATCATGAAGGGGACCGATGACCCCGGCTGAACGTCTATGTTCGAAAGGTTCTTCCCCAGTTTGTTGTTCAGGGCGGAGTCGATTTCCACCTTCGGCGCGCTTCTCAACTTTGAGGGGGAGATGGGGTTCCCTGCGAAGACCGTCTTCTCGATGAGGACGTTCCCTTTCTTGTCGAGAAGTTCGCCTTTCACGCGGAGACCGCTTTTTGGTGTCCGGGAGAGGTTGACCACCTCACCCTTGACGACGAATATCTTCCCCTCTTTCTCGTTGGTTGCGTAGTAGCCCACCAGGTTTGAGATTTTGAATCGGGGGGCGCTCACCTTTCCCTTTATCCCCAGAATGGAGCGAATCTGGGGGGCGTAAGTTTTGAGGACCTGGTTCCCCTGCTCAGTGAAGGCGAGAAAGGCCCCGGCGGCTGCGATGATGACGAGGAAGATGAGGAGAACGATGAGGAACATCCCCGTTTTCGCCTTTCTTTTTTTCTTCCGTATTATTTCTCTCGGGACGACCTCATACGGAGATGGCTCTGCAGGCTTGGCCTCTTCTCTCTCCTCGACTGAAGGTTCTGCTTCCTCACGAACCGGAGTCTCCGGGGCGGGTGAGGGTTCTCCCTTCTCTTCGTGTATGAACGATGGAATGTCCGGTTCAGCCGGACCGGCCTTCTCTTCGGGAGCTTCTTCAGCCGGCTTCTCCTGGAGAACTGAGGAAAAATCGAGGGCGTCGCTGAAGTCGATTTTTTCCTCTTCCAGTTTCAGGTCAAAGCCGGGTTCGGGGGTTTCCTCTTCCTTCTTTTCTTCTTCCTTCACCTGGTCAGAGAGGTATGCGAGGGTTTCGTGGGGAGAGAGGATCTCTTCAGAGACGCCGGGCGCTTCTTCTTCTTTTTCTTCAACCTTCTCTTCGACGATTGGTTCTTTCCCCTCTTCGATCGACTTCATCGATTCCAGGTACTGTTCGAAGGCCCTGTCGATGTCGTCGACGGGCTCTTCCTCCTTCTGAGAAGGAGGTTCCGGCTCAGCCGGGACCATCGACTCGTCTATCTCCTCTTTTTCTCCGAGGAGAGGTTCCTCTTCTCTTTTCGTCTCAGGTTCAGGAGAGGGCGCCTCCTCCACTTTCTCTGTGGCTTCCGGAGGGGGAGTGGCTACAGCCTCTTCCTGTTTGGGGACTCCGGCTTCCTCAGTTTGAGTGAGTGGGGCAGCTTTTTCCGCGGAGGGGGGTGGGGTCTCCTCTTTCTTCGGGGTCAGGGTTTTGTCCTTGATGGCGTCCATGAACTGACTTTTCAGGTGTTCGTAACCCGGTTTCATGACGATGATGTAATCTCCGCACTTTCTGCACCTGACCCGCGCACCCTTTCCCTTGATTTTGTCCTCGTTCAGCTTGAACTTGGCGTTGCAGGAGTCACATTTGATAATCATCGAGGTCCCCCTGTTTTCGTCTTGCTTACACTTATTCGTTATTCTCAGGGAGAACTTTAATCTCTTCCAGTTCCCTCAGCTTTTCTCCCACGTCGAGACCATACCCGACGACGAAGCCCTTCTCCACGGTAAATCCGGCGTAATCCACCTGCACCCTCGAGTGGCGCCTTTCCCGCTTGTCAATGAGAGTGCAAACCCGGAGATCCTTCGGGTTCATCGCCCGAATATGTTTTATCAGATAAGAAAGCGTCTCGCCAGTATCGATTATGTCTTCCACGATGATGACGAATTTGCCGGCAGGATTTACTTCCAGGTCCTTGGTGATAACTGGTTTCGTCTCGGGAGATGTGGACGACCCGTAAGACCTGACCCGGACAAAATCGACCTCCACGGAAACATCCTTTACTTTCCGCACAAGGTCGGCCAGGAAGATAAACGAACCTTTGAGCACTCCCACAAAGAGGACTTCTTCGCCACGAAAGTCGCGGGAAATCTCTCCTGCCAGCCTGATGACCGCATCTTCCACCTCTTCCCTCGTAAAGAGAGGTTTGAACTTTTCCGTGAACTTATCCGTCACTTTCCGCTTCCCCCTTTTCCTCGCGTTTCTTCTCGCCCAGCCCTGCCAGCAGGATGCTCACTTCGAAAATCGCGTAGAGGGGAAATCCCACGATTATCTGTGACACCACGTCAGGGGGAGTGATGATGGCGGCGATGACGAAGGAGAGGAGGAAGATGAGCTTCCGGGCACCCCTGAGCATCGACCTCCTGATGAGGCCTATCCTGGCGAGGAAAAAGGTAATGAGAGGGATTTCGAAGATGAAGCCGAAGATGAGGAAGAGGCGGATGACGACGGAAACGGAGCTTTTGAGTGTGGGGAGGGGGAGAATCAGCTCCTTCCCGAATGAGAGGAGGAAGGGGAAGATGACGGGGAGGATGACGAAGTAGCAGAAGGCCATGCCCAGGAGGAGGCAGGTGACCGTCGTCACCACGAAGGTGATGGCAATTCTCTTCTCCTTTTCGTACAGTCCCGGGGAGATGAAGAGCCACAGCTGGTAGAAGATGTAGGGACTCGCCACGACGCCTCCTGCGAGAATCGCAATCTTGATGTAGGCGATGAAAGCCTCGGTCAGGTTGATAAAGACCAGATTTGATGTCTCGGGGAGAGAGGAAATGAGCGGTTTGAGAAGGAAGGTGAGAATCTTCTCGGCGAAGAGGTAGCACCCGGCCGAGGTGATTCCCAGGGCGATGAAGGCCCTGATGAGCCTCGTCCGGAGTTCCTCCAGGTGCTCTGTGATGGGAAGTTTTTCTTCCTGCAT
>RFHC01000201.1 GCA_003696505.1 Deltaproteobacteria bacterium | reverse complement strand
GGTATCTCGTTGTCCCCCGAATACTGGCAACGACCATCGTGCTTCCCGTTCTCGTTGTCTTCGGCGACCTCGTGGGAATTCTGGGGGGGTACTTCGTTTCGGTTCACGTGCTCGGAGGGAACCCCGTGGTCTACGTGAACAGGACGTACCAGTACCTGGAGTTGAACGACGTCTACGTGGGTCTCATAAAAGCGGCTTTCTTCGGGTTCCTCATCGCTCTCATCAGCTGTTCCCAGGGCTTCCTCACGGAGGGGGGTGCCGAGGGGGTGGGTAAGTCGACGACCAGGGCCGTCGTCTTTTCATCGATGACCGTCCTCATCTCCGATTATTTCCTCACGGCCTTTCTCTTCTGACGGGAAGATGGAACCGATCATCAAAATACGCGACCTCCACAAGTCCTTTGGTTCGAACCACGTCCTGACCGGCGTAAATCTGGATATTTACAAGGGCGAGAACATGGTCGTCATCGGCGGAAGCGGGACGGGGAAGAGCGTCCTCATAAAGTGCATCATCGGGCTCCTCAAGCCCGACTCGGGGTCCGTCATCATAGACGGAGTGGACGTGACGAAGCTGAAGGAAGAGGAAATGGTCGAGGTGAGGAAAAGGTTCGGGATGCTTTTCCAGGGAGCCGCCCTTTTCGACTCGCTCACCGTGGGTGAGAACGTCGCTTTCGGGCTCAGGCGCCTCAAACTCGTCCCCGAGGAGAAGATATACGACGTGGTGGAGGAGAAACTCAGAATGGTGGGGCTCGCCAACATCCAGCACCTCATGCCGTCAGAGCTTTCGGGAGGGATGAAGAAGAGGGTTGGGCTCGCCCGGGCTATTGCAACGGAGCCCGAGTTTATGCTTTACGACGAGCCGACGACGGGGCTCGACCCCATAATGGCGGACGTCATAAACGACCTCATCATCTGCATGAGGGAGCAGCTGCAGGTCACCTCAATCACGATTACTCACGACATGGTGTCGGCTTACAAGATAGGCGACCGAATCGCCATGTTGTACAAGGGAAAAATCATTGAGGTGGGAACCCCTGAGGAGATAAAGAACACCGAAAATCCCATCGTCCGGCAGTTCATCGAGGGCCGCGCCGAGGGGCCCATAACTCTGGAACACGAAGAATTTGCCCGCTTCGACAGGCGGTGCATCGAAATCAGGAAAGGGGAAGGGTGATGGCGCTATTATCGAGAGAAGCCAAGGTGGGGATATTCCTCCTTCTCGGGATTCTCGTGCTCACCTACTTCACCCTCAGAATAGGGAAGATGGGGGTGACGGAGAGGGGGTACGCCGTATACGCCACCTTCGAGACCGTGGCAGGGCTCGACGAGAAGTCGGTCGTCAAGATGGCGGGAGTCCCCATCGGACAGGTGGAAGTAATCACTCTCGAAAAGGGGAAACCCCGGGTAAAGATGAGCATTCGTGAGGGGGTGAGAATCCCGGTTGACTCTTCCATCGGCCTCTCCTCGGAAGGACTTCTCGGGGAAAAGTACCTGGAAATATATCCGGGCCAGTCGAGCGAGGCTGTGCCCAAGGGAGGGGAGATAGGGAAGGTCGTCTCCGGCGCAAACCTGGACGAGCTTATCCGGAAAGTGACACTCATCGCAGACGACGTGAAGAAGGTGACCGAGTCCCTGGCAGAGGCCCTGGGAGGGAAGGAGGGGAAAGCTTCCCTCAAGGAGATGGTGGAAAACCTGAGAGAGTCGACCCGGGCGCTCAGGGCGATTCTGGCAGACAACGAGAAGAAGGTGGGGAGAATCCTCGACAACGTGGAAAAGGTGTCCGCTGACTTAAGAGAGGTGACGGGTGAGGAAAAGGAGGACCTGAAAGTCCTCATCGCGAACCTGAAAGACTTCAGCCAGACCCTCAAAGAGAGGACGCCGGAGATAGCCGAGAAACTCGAGGGAACCCTCGAAAACGTGAAGGGTCTCGTCTCGGAAAATCGCGAGAGCGTGAAGAAGGCGATTGAAAACATCGAACAGGCATCGGCAAAGCTTGATTCGACCCTCGGAAAGATAGAGAGAGGGGAAGGGACTATAGGGAAACTCGTCACAGACGAGTCTGCCTACGAAAACCTGAATTCTGCCCTGGAGGGGATAAACAGCTACATCACGAAGACGAGAAAACTCCAGACATACATAGACTACCGGATGGAATATCTCCAGGAGCCCTCAGAGTTCAAGCACTACGCATCTCTGAAAATACAGCCCACCGTTGACAAGTATTACCTCCTCGGCATAGTGGACGACCCCTTCGGGAAGGAGAAGCGGACGACCACAACCACCACGACGACGAGCGTCAATCCTCCGGCTTCGCCGACGACGGTGACGGAGGAAAAGGTGGAGTCCTCGGACCAGCTCAAATTCACCGCTCTCCTGGCCAAACGCTTCGGGGACTTCACGTTCAAGGGAGGTCTCATCGAGTCGACGGGGGGATTCGGAGTCTCCTATCACACCCTGTCCGACAGCCTCACTCTGGGACTCGAAGCATTCGACTTCGGAAGGGAAAACGAGGACCCGCATTTGAAAATATACGGCAACTATGATATTTTCAAAAACCTGTTTATCACCGCTGGTTACGACGATTTCCTGAACAGTGACAGGGACCGGAAGAGCCTCTTCTTCGGCTTCGGGCTCACATTCCGGGACGAGGACCTGAAGACGCTTCTCGGGGCCGCGCCCCCCGTAACACCATAGCGAGGTGAACCAGATGGCACGTATACGGAGAGCAATCATCAGCGTTTCCGACAAGCGGGGCATCGTTGAGTTCGCCAAGGGGTTGAAGAAAATCGGTATTGACATTTACGCCTCTGGCGGAACAGCGAAACTCCTCAAGGAGAACAGGATTCCCGTCAAGAGCATCGACGAATACACCGGTTTTCCGGAGATTCTCGACGGGAGGGTGAAGACCCTCCATCCCCGCATTCACGCGGGTATCCTCGCCGTCAGGGACAACAGGGAACACATGAAGGTCCTGAACGAGCTCGACATCACCACCTTCGACATGGTGGTGGTGAACCTCTACCCCTTCGAGGCAACCGTTGCGAAACCGGAATGTTCCCTCGAAGAGGCCATTGAGAATATCGACATCGGCGGTCCCACTCTCCTCAGGGCGGCAGCGAAGAACTACAGGCACGTCTGCGTCGTCGTCGACCCCGACGATTACGGGAGGGTCCTTGAGGCCCTGAGGAGGAAAAACGGGAACATCGACGAAGAACTCCTCTTCTCGCTGGCGAAAAAGGTCTTCCGGCACACGGCGTGGTACGATTCTGCCATCTCCAACTACCTCTCTTCCCTGGATGGTGACGGGAGGAAGGAATTCCCCGAGGTCTTTTCCTGGCAGTGGGACAAGGTTCAGGAACTCAGATACGGGGAGAATCCTCACCAGAAGGCTGCTTTTTACCGGGATACACATTCTCCCGTCATGGGAGTTGGTTACGCCGAGCAGCTTCAGGGCAAGGAACTTTCCTACAACAACATCGTCGACATCGACGCTGCCTTCAGCCTCGCCCTTGAGTTCGACGACCCCACTGTGGCCATCATCAAACACACCAATCCCTGCGGCGTCGGCTCTGCCCGGTCGATAGCGGACGCCTACAAGAGGGCTTTCGCATGCGATCCCGTCTCCGCCTACGGAGGAATCATCGGCGTCAACAGGAAGGTGAGCGCTTCGATGGCGAAAGCGATGGAGGGGGTCTTCTTCGAGGCGATTATCGCGCCCGATTACGACAGGGAGGCGCTGAAAATCCTCTCGAAGAAGAAGAACCTCCGGGTCATGAGAGTGGATGCGAAAAAACTGAAGGGAAGGCAACCGAAGTATGTGATGAAGAACGTGGCCGGCGGTCTCCTCGTCCAGACGGTGGACGAC
Source organism: Deltaproteobacteria bacterium (assembly GCA_003696505.1). Lineage (GTDB taxonomy): Bacteria > Desulfobacterota > Deferrimicrobia > J040 > J040 > J040. The sequence goes on along the minus strand of RFHC01000201.1, from coordinate 10,095 downwards.
GTGGATTACCTCGTTGACAACCTCAAGGTGGTGACGAAAAGGGAACCGACGGAAAAGGAACTCCAGGCGCTTATCTTCGCCTGGAGAGTTTGCAAACACGTCAAGTCAAACGCCATCGTCATCACCGGTCGAGACAGGACGGTGGGAATAGGTGCCGGCCAGATGTCCCGGGTCGACTCGGCAAAGATTGCCATCATGAAAGCGCAGAGCCCGACGAAAGGGTGTGTTGCCGCCTCTGACGCCTTCTTCCCGTTCAGGGACGGTCTCGATGTTCTCGCAGAAGCCGGTATCACAGCGGTCATCCAGCCCGGGGGTTCAATCCGGGACGAAGAGGTCATAAAGGCCGCTGACGAGCACGGCATCGCCATGGTGTTTACGGGAATCAGACATTTTCGGCACTGATAAATTTTCGATACTGACAAATTATCGATAAGGAGGGGGACGATGAAGGTCATGGTCGTTGGGGGAGGAGGAAGGGAACACGCTGTCGTCTGGAAAATTGCCCAGTCACCGCTGGTAGACCGCATCGTTTGTGCTCCCGGGAACCCGGGCATTGCCAGGCACGCGGATACCTTCTCCGTGGCGGCGGACGACATTGACGGTCTCGTGGACCTTGCAGTGAGGGAGAAGGTGGACCTGGTCGTGGTGGGTCCGGAACTTCCCCTCGTCCTGGGCATTGCCGACAGACTCGAAGAGAAGGGGATACTCGTCTGCGGCCCCTCCCGGGAGGCCGCCATGCTTGAGGGAAGCAAGGCCTTCACTAAGGAAATACTGAAAAAATACGGAATCCCCACGGCCGAGTTTCGTATCTTTGACGACTACGAGGAAGCAAAGGAGTACATCCTCTCGCACTCGCTCCCGGTGGTGGTCAAGGCCGACGGACTCGCGGCGGGAAAGGGAGTGGGCGTCTGCGAGACATTCGAGGACGCCCTCGATTTCCTCAAGAAGGTGATGGTGGACAGGGTTTTCGGCGACGCCGGGAAAAGGGTAGTCATCGAAGAGTGTCTCTTCGGTGAAGAGGCCTCCTACATCGTGTTCACCGATGGAGAAAAAATCGTTCCCATGCCCACGAGTCAGGACCACAAGAGAATAGGCGACGGGGACACGGGTCCCAACACGGGCGGAATGGGTGCCTACTCGCCGGCACCTGTCGTCACGCCCGAGGTGGAGAAGAAGATTCAGGAGAAAATTTTCTACCCCCTCCTGGAGGGGATGAGGAAAGAGGGAAAGCCCTTCAAAGGGATACTCTACGGAGGGCTCATGATTAAGGACGGGGAGCCCTACGTCCTCGAGTTCAACGTCCGCTTCGGCGACCCCGAAGCGCAGCCTCTGGTGGTGCGGATGAAAAACGACATCGTCCCCATCCTCGTCGACTGCGCGAAGGGGAAACTGACAGACCACGTTCTCGAAATTGACGAGAGGGCTTCCGTCTGCGTCGTCATGTCGTCGGGGGGATACCCCGGTCCCTACGAGAAGGGATTCCCCATAACCGGACTCGATGAGGCGGAAGCTATGGAGGATGTGGTCGTCTTCCAGGCCGGGACGAAACTGGAAGACGGCAGGCTTGTTACCTGGGGCGGCCGCGTCCTCGGCGTGACGGCGCTGGGGTCCTCCATCAGGGAGGCGATAGAGAGGGCATATCAGGCAGTAGAAAAGATAACCTGGGAAGGTGCCTACTACAGGAAGGACATCGGTCATCGCGCCCTCGCCAGGGAAGGAGGATAAATGGCGGGAAAGGTTCTCCTCCTGATGGGTTCGGGGTCGGACTTCGAGACGATGTCTGCAGCGGCAGACATTTTGAGGGAGTTCGGCGTCTCCGTCACCGTTGAGGTGACCTCCGCCCATCGGACGCCCGAGAGGACGGTGGAAATCGTCAGAAAGGGAGAGTCTGCTGGCGTTGAGGTCATCATAGCCGCTGCGGGGTTTGCCGCTCACCTGGCGGGTGTCGTAGCCTCTCACACGACCCTCCCCGTCATCGGCGTCCCCCTCGATTCGAGCCCTCTCTCCGGGATGGATTCCCTCCTCTCCACGGTGATGATGCCTGCCGGTGTCCCCGTTGCGACGGTCACAGTGGGGAAAGCGGGAGCGAAAAACGCCGCCTACCTGGCTCTGTCAATCCTCTCGTTGAAATATCCCGAAATAAGAGAAAAACTCGTCCAGTTTCGGGAGAGGATGAAGAGGGACGTCCTGGAGGCGTCGGAGAGGGTCAATGATAAGGGTTGAACCCGAGTGCTACCCCTGCTTCCTCAACCAGGTTCTCCTCGCGTGCCGTGAGGGGGGTGCTCCACGAGAGGTGACGGAAGAACTCCTCCGGGAAACCGGGCGGGTCGTTTCTGAACTTTCGGGCAGCGAGGTGCCCGCCCGCGTTGCAACGGGACTCCACCGGTTGATAAAGGAGAGGACGGGGAACGAAGACCCTTTCCGGCAGGTGAAGGAGCGGGCGCTTTCCGGATTCCGTTCCCTCCGGGAAACAGTTCGGAGAAGGGTTTTTCAGTCTGGCGACCCGCTCAGGGAAGCCCTCTTCCTGGCTGGAGCCGGGAACATGTTCGACCACGGCATCGTTTCGAGGGAGGATGCGGAGAGGTTTTTCGAGGAAGTGAGCTCAACCTCTCTCGGGAGATTCGACGTGGAGAAAGTGAGGGATTCCATCGAAAGGGCCTGGCGGGTGGGATTGCTCCTGGACAACGCGGGCGAAGCCCCTTTCGACGCGGTTCTGGCCGAGGTGCTCCGTGCGATGGGGAAGGAAGTGTGGCTCGGCGTGAAGGGGGCTCCCGTCATCGACGACCTCACCCTGGAGGACGCGGGCCGCGTTGGCCTTACGGAAGAGTTCGAGGTCATTTCCAACGGGTCAGACGGCGTGGGGACCCTTCTTGAAGAGGTTTCCCCCGATTTCGCGGGAAAGTTCAGAGAGTCAGACCTGATAATCAGTAAAGGCCAGGCAAACTTCGAAACCCTGTACGGAGACGTGGAGAGGACGTGTTTCCTCTTCGTGGTCAAGTGCCCTGTGATAGAGAGGGCGACCGGCTATGGGTACGGGAAAATTCTCCTTCTCGGGGAAGAAAGCTGCGCGCGTGAAGGCGAAAGTCTTACGAGCGGAGGATATAGGGGCGGGAACCCCTGAAGGGGAGGCGGTGAAGAGTCACCTCCTTTCCGGTGGGCTCGTCGTCTACCCCACAGACACCCTCTACGGCCTCGGGGGGATACCCGACCGGTTAGATGTTGTGGAGCGGATATACCGGATGAAGGTGAGGGAGAGGGGGAAACCGCTCCCCCTGCTGGCGGAGGCGGTGGACGTGGCTCTTTCCCTCTTTGACGGCCCTCCGGAGGCCGTGAAGAGAATCGCCAGGTCCTTCTGGCCGGGAAAGGTGACAGTGGTCGGTCCTTCTTCGCGCGTTCCCCCTCTGCCGGGGGACAGGGAGAAAAGGACCCTCGGCGTGAGGGTCCCCGCTCATCCCGTTGCCCGCCTCCTCGCGGGGTTTTGTGGAGGGTCAATCGTCGGGACGTCGGCGAATCTCTCGGGAGATTCGCCTCTGCTCGATTTTCAGGGGGTTCTCGAGGTGTTCGGGGACGAAGATATCATTCTCTTGGATGGGGGAATCCTTCCGCCCTCCCGCGGGTCCACGGTCGTCTCCGTTGAGGAAGGTGAAATAAGGCTTCTCCGGGAGGGTGATGTCCCGTTCCGCCAGATAGAAAAAATCGTGAGGGAGTGAGAATGGCAGAGGTCAGACCCCTTTACGGGCTCAGGTACAGCGATAAGGTGGGAGATTTCTCTCTCGTCGTCTCCCCTCCTTATGACGTCATTTCGAGAGAGGAGCAGATTCGGCTTCACGCGAGGCACGAGAACAACATCGTGTGGGTGGACTACTCTCTCGACCCCCCTGATAACAGAGAGGCGAAGTATGAGAGGGCCCGGGAAACTCTCGAGTCGTGGAAGAGTGAAGGGGTCCTCCTGAGGGAGGAGTCACCTGCCCTCTACTATTACGAGCAGGAATTTCACATCGACGGGATGGGGACTTTTACGAGGACGGGTTTCATCGGTGCGCTGAAGCTGGAAAAGTTCGGGGAAGGGAGCGTTTTCCCCCACGAGAGAACCCTTCTCTCTCCGAAGATAGACCGGCTCAACTTGATGAAGGCGACGAAGACGGCGACGAGCCCGATATTCGGGATTTACGACGACAACGAGAACGAAGCCGCGAAGATTCTCCAGGAGGCGCTATCGGGGAGGAGGCCGGACGTGGACGTGACTGACGACCTGGGGGTGAGGCACCGGATGTGGGTCGTTACCGACAGGGATGCCATCGAGAAAGTGAGAGAGAGGCTTCGGGGGAGAAAGGTTTTCATCGCCGACGGACATCACAGGTACGAGACGGCTCTCGCCTACCGGGACTGGATGAGGGAGAACGGATACGACGACCCGGAAGGCGCATGGAATTACGTTCTCATCTTCCTCTCCGCCAGCGGGGACAGGGGGCTCCTCATACTTCCCACCCACCGGGGCGTCTTCGGAATCGCGAAGGAAAAATTACAGAGTCTGGAGGAAAAACTCTCCCGCTACTTCCAGGTTTCCGAGGTGGTGGGGGAAGACGAACAGATGGTGAAGATGGTTGCGTCGAGAGCGCCGGAGGAACACAGAATCGGGATGGTGGACCACCGCGGGAAGAGGTTCGTCCTGAAGACCAGGGGATTTCCGAAGTTTGCCGAGGGAGAACTTCCCTTTCTCCCCCCGGAGGTGCGAAATCTGGACGTATCCATTCTTCACGGGGTGGTCTTCGAGAAGGTTCTCGGGATTTCTCCGGAAGAGATAACCTCGGGGGAAAAGGTGAGGTTTTACAAGGATGCTCAGGCGGGATTCCGGGACGTGAGGGACGGAAAGATACAGCTCTTCTTTTACCTCAATCCCGTTTCCATGGAAGAGTTCATTTCCGTTTCGTTGAGCGGCCATATTCTCCCGCAGAAGACGACGTACTTTTACCCCAAGATTCTCACGGGTCTCGTCCTCTTCCCCGTCGGGGAGGAGGATAGGGTCGGGTGACCATGGAAGAGGAGTTCACCCGCGACAGGATTTCTCACCTTGGCCTGACCCTCTATCAACCCGCCAGAGGATACCGGTTTTCCATCGACTCCCTCCTCCTCGCCTCCTTCGCCTCCGCTCAGATGAGGGGAGGCTCGTGTCTCGATGCGGGGGCGGGATGCGGCGTCGTTTCCCTCTGCCTCGCCCGACTCAGGGAAGACCTTGAGAGAATCGTTGCCGTCGAGGTCCAGGAGCGGCTTTGCCGTCTCGCAGAGAGGAACGTCAGGGAAAACGGCCTTGAGGGGAGGGTGGATGTTGTCCATGCTGACCTGACGGTTTTCGCCCGGACCTGCGGAGAACGGTTCGATTCCATTGTTTCCAATCCCCCTTACATCCCCGTCGACGCGGGAAGGCCCAGCCCTCACGGTGAGCGGGAAGTCGCCCGTCAGGAGGTCTCTCTCGATTCGGCCTCTCTTGCAGCCTCTGTACGGGTCCTCCTCAAGGAGGGAGGGCGGTTTTTCGTCATCTACCCTGCCTGGCGCATAAGAGACGTGGTCGTGACCTTCTCGGAGGAGGGGCTTGACGTGACCTGCATCCGCCCCGTGCACCCGAAGGCAGGGGAAGAGGCTTCACACGTCCTCCTCTCGGGGTCGAAGTCCCCCGGCGGGGAGTGCCGCCTTCTTCCTCCTCTCGTCGTTTATACGGATGAGGGGGAGTACACTCCCGAGGCGAGGCGCATTCTCTATCAACGGTGATTCGGAATGGGGGCGCCGAGGCTCGGAGGATCGGAGGCTCCGTGGCTCGTTGATTCGTTGGGTGAAACTTATTCAGATGTTCCCGTCCTCCCGGCCATCTGTTGTATAATTTCGTGGATAAAAAGGGGAGTTCCTGTTGTGAGTCCGAAAGGCGTCGTTGTCGTCATAACCATTCTGGTCATCGCCTTCGCCGTTAACCTTCCCCTCGGCTACCTGAGGAAGGGAGCGAGGAAGTTCTCGCTGGCGTGGTTCGTCTACATCCACCTCTCCATTCCCCTCATCGCCTATCTTCGAATCACGAGAGGCGTCCCTCTCATCTCCATCCCCCTTTTCATCATCGCTGCCGTCCTGGGCCAGTTTTCGGGAGGGGCGATTAGAGGGGAGGTGGCCCTGTGAAGGATACCCTCATCGGCAAAGGGGTTTTCGATGTCCTGGAAAGGGCGGGGCTGAGAGAGGTGAGCCGGGCGGCCAGGATTATAGCCGCCTGGGAAAACATCGTGGGTGAGGGCCTCGTTGACGTGGTGAAGGTGTCGTCCCTCAGAGGGGGAGTCCTCAACCTCATCGTGTCCAACCACTCCTGGGCACAGGAACTTCACCTCCTCAAACCGAAAATAATCGAGAAGGTGAACGATTACCTGGGCGAGCCGGCGGTCCAGGACATCCGATTCCGTGTCCGGTCGAGTCCCTGATTTGCCTTCCGGCGAAATCGTATCTGAGAGATGAAAGATGAAGAGAGAGGGGGTTTTCATTTTTCAGGGAACGCACCAGGTCATGAAAGCGGAAAAAATCTTGAAGAACGAAGGTATACCGATAAAACTGATACCTGTTCCGAGGAGCCTCACCTCCGACTGCGGGCTCGCCATAAGGGTCGAGCACGAGGTGGCGGAAAAAGCCTATTCCATCCTCAAGATGGGGGGGAATATTCCGAAGGAATATTACGTGAAAGAGGGGAAAGCGTACAGAAAGGTTGAGTTAACGGGTGAATTGCCTTGACACCCTTATTTTTGCTGATAGAATTCAGGAAGTAGTCGACGGGAGGGTTGATTGGTGGGTATTTGCGGGAGCAGGTCCTGGAAAATCCTTTCTGTGAGCGTTCTTGCGGGAATCACCCTTCTCTTCCTCCTGGCCGGTGCGGCTCTGGCGGAACTGCCCTCACCGGAGAGAGAAACTTTCCGGGAAGCCGGTCCGTCCCTCCTCCACGACGATTCCATCCCCCTTTTCGTCCAGAAAAGAGACGTAACTGGTGAGTTTCTCCCCGGTTTTCTCACTCTCGAAAGTTCAATCTCCGATGATGGATTCTGGGAGGACAGGGTTCTGACGGGGGAGGAGGCGGTCGAGGAATTCTCGACTCCCGAAAGCTCTGGCGAAATTGCGGAGAGTCCGGAAGTGGAAGACATTCCTCTCCCCGTTGACCTCAACAGGAGAGTCCTCTACGCAATCCGTTACTTTCAGAAGCCGGCGAGGAAGCAGTTCCAGGTATGGCTGAAGCGATACGGAAAATACGAGAAGCTCATTCGGGATATCCTCATCCGTGAAGGAGTGCCGGGAGATTTCGTTTATCTCGCCATGATAGAGAGCGGTTTCTCTCCCAACGCCGTCTCCCGGGCCGGCGCAGTGGGAGTCTGGCAGTTCATGTACTGGACGGGCAAGAAGTACGGTCTCAGGATTGACTGGTGGGTTGACGAAAGGCGCGACGTGGAGAAGGCAACCGTCGCCGCTGCTCGATACCTGAAAAACCTCCACGACATGTTCGGGTCCTGGTACCTGGCGGCTGCAGCGTACAACGTGGGAGAAGGGAAGATTGACAGGGCAATCAGGAGGTACAGGACGAAAGACTACTGGAAACTCGTCCGGTACCGCTACCTCCCCAGAGAGACGAAAAACTACGTTCCCAAGATGCTCGCTGCCCTCACCATCGTGAAGAACCCGGAAAAGTACGGCTTTGATTCCGTCGTCCCTGACGACCCGATTTCTTACGACGTCGTGCCCGTACCCGGAAGTCTCGACCTCCGGACAGTGGCTTCATCACTGGGAATCGAGTACTCCCTCCTTCGTGAGTTGAACGTGGAACTTCTGAGAGGAATGACGCCTCCCGACGTGGACCTCTGGAATCTCAAAGTCCCTGCCGGAATGGGGGAGCGCCTCAAGTCGCTCCTGCCGGGAATCGTTGCCCGCGGGAAGGTTCAGTTCGTCCTCCACAGAGTCCGGAAGAGGGACAGCATCTACCGCATCGCGCAGAAATACGGAACGTCTGTTGAGCGGATAAAAGAGGTCAACGGCCTGAGGAGAAACAGCCTCAGGGGCAAGAAAAAGGTAATCGTCCCCGTGATTGGAGGAGGCAACGAGGTCGCGAGGAAGGCTCTCAGGAGGACTTCGAAAAAAGACCTGGCTTACATGGTCAGGACGCTCGAGAGAAGCGCCCGCTTCTACTACCTGTACAGGAGGGGGAACACCCTCGTCTACATCGTGAAGAAGGGCGACAGTCTTTATAAGATTGCTAGGCGCTTCGGCACCTCAGTTTCGAGGATAAAGAGGCTCAACGGAATCAGGGGGAACATCATCAGGCCCGGTCAGCGGCTCGTCATCAGGGTTTTCGGAAGGAAGATTGCGCCCGTCAGGAGATACCGGAAGTATCGTGTCGTTGACGGGAAGAAGATTTACACCGTGCGAAGAGGAGATACGCTCTACGACATATCCCGGGCGTTCAAGATATCTCTCGAGAAGATAAAGAGAATCAACGGCCTCCAGAGCGAGACCATTTACCCGGGGATGAAGCTCGTTGTCGGCTTCGCCGGCTGAAGTGATATAATTCACCACATCCTTCGAATCCCGATAGGAGAGACGATGATTCACCTCATGGGGAGAGACCTCGTCTATCTCGATAACGCAGCCACTTCTCTGCCGAAACCGGAGAGTGTCGTCGAGGCAGTGAAAGATGCTCTCACGCGGGCGGGAAATCCCGGAAGGTCAGGCCACTTTCTCTCCTACCAGTCGATGAGGGACCTTTTCGAGGCGAGGGAGGCTGTGGCACGACTCGTGGGGGCAGACGACAGTTCGCGCATCGTCCTCACTCCCAACGCCACCTTCGCCCTCAACCTGGCAATAAAGGGTGTCCTGAAGGAGGGGGACCACGTGGTCACTTCCGTAATGGAGCACAACTCGGTGCTCAGGCCCCTCTCTTCCCTTTCTGAGCGGGGAGTAGAGGTCACTTACGTGGAAGCGGACCACGAGGGGTACGTGGACCCCGACGACGTCATCCGCGCCTTCAGAAAAAACACGAAGATGGTTGTTCTCACCCACGGCTCGAACGTCACCGGGGCCGTCAACGACGTGGCTTCCGTGGGGAAAGCGACGAGGGAGAGAGGAATCCTCTTTCTCGTCGACGCGTCGCAGACGGCGGGCGTTCGTCACATCAACGTGGAGGAGATGGGAGTCGACCTGCTCGCAGCGCCGGGACACAAGGCGCTTTTCGGTCCCCAGGGGACCGGTTTCCTCTACGTCCGGGAGGGTATCCGGGTGGAGCCTCTCGTGGAAGGGGGGACGGGCTCCCGGTCGGAGGAACCAAGGCACCCTGAATTCTATCCCGACCGCCTGGAGGCAGGGACTCTCAACTCCGTCGGCTTCGCCGGACTCGTCGAGGGGATCGCTTTCGTGGAGGGAAAGGGAATCGAAAACATATACGCCCACGAGAGGGAGTTGACATCCCGACTCCTCGAGTCTCTCAGGGGGGAGAGGAGGATAGTCGTGTACGGCCCGGGCGGCACCCGGGACCGCCTCGGAGTGGTTCTCGTCAACGTGAAGGGAGCAGACCCCGGCGAGGTTGCCATGGTTCTCGACGAGAAGCACGGAATCATGGTCCGGGCTGGCCTTCACTGTGCTCCCTTCGCGCACCGCGTCCTCGGAACTTTCCCGGAGGGAGGAGTCCGCATCTCCTTCAGCGCGATGAACACGAAGGAAGACGCAGACATGGCGGTCAGGGCTCTTCTGGAGATTGCCCGGGAAATGGGTTCCGATTCCTGATTCCCCCTCAGGGGGAACGCTTCCCGTAGAGGTCGAGGATTTTCTCAATTATCGCAGTCGTCGAGCGTCCTTCCACGAGGGGGACGGTCCTGACAGACCCTCCCGCTCTTTCGACGACCTCTCTTCCCACGATCTCCTCTACCTTCCAGTCTGCGCCCTTCACGAGAAGGTCGGGGAGAAGCTCTTCGATGAGGGTGATGGGAGTCTCGTCGTCAAAGAGGACGACGGCGTCGACGAAGGAGAGGGAAGCCAGCAGGAAAGCCCTCTCTTTTTCGGGGACGATGGGACGGAGAGGCCCTTTTATTTTCT